>CANRLD010000182.1 GCA_947631375.1 uncultured Methylophaga sp.
ACCAGTAATAAAAAAAACAAAGCGCCAAATGATGCGCCATAGCTCATGTGCCCAAAGGCTATTGGCAAGGTTTCGAAAATCAAGCTTGGTCCAGCGCCAGCAGGCATCCCATTTGCAAAGACTAAAGGAAAAATAGCCAGTCCGGCCAATAATGCCACCATGGTATCCATTGTGGTTATTGCCAATGTGGCTTTTAGGATCGAAGTTTTTTTAGGCAAGTACGAACCATAAACCATGATGGCACCCATGCCGAGGCTTAATGTGAAAAAAGCGTGACCCATCGCAGTCAGGACACCCTCAGTAGTCAGCTTGCTAAAATCTGGTCGGAATAAAAAGTTCACTGCCTGATCAAAATAATCCCCCGTCTGATAGGCATAACCGACCAGCACAATTAAAATTAGAAACAATGCAGGCATTAAGAAAGTGACTGATTTTTCCAGACCACGCTGCACGCCACGACTGACAATCATCATCGTCAGCATCATAAAAATGGTATGCCAGGCTAACAGCTTTTCCGGATCGCTGATTAATAGCAGATGTAGATTACGAGCACCATCCGGTGTCACACCTTCATACACACCAAATAATAATCTGGGAATATAAGCCATCGCCTGACCGGCAATCACGCTGTAATAGGAAAGGATAAGTAAGCCTGCAATTACACCGCCGGCGCCCAAATATTTCCAGGCAGGCGAAGCCTTTTCTTCTATCGCGATGGTTTCCAGACTATTGAAAGGATTTTGCCGTCCACGCCGACCAATAAGAATTTCAGCCATCATCACCGGGATTCCGATACAGCTGATGCAAAGCAGGTAAACCAGAACAAACGCGCCACCGCCATACTCACCAGTAATATAAGGAAATTTCCAGATATTCCCCAAGCCTACCGCCGCACCGGTGGCCGCCAGGAAAAAAGCCCAGCGTGAACTCCACTCTCCGTGAATCGATTTTAGCGGTTTATCCATATCACACTCATGTCGAAAAAATAGTTTCGATTCTCAGGGAAATTAAAAAAATGCTCAAGCCAAGCAACAACGCGCCCATGTATAATGCCAGCATGGCTACCAAGAAAAAACCACAAAACAATAACAATACCATCGCGCAGAACAGAAAAGCCCGTCATGAGTTCTTCATAGAAGATAAGTTTGAGGCAGGACTGGTGCTGGAAGGCTGGGAAGTCAAAAGCTTACGGGAAGGTAAAGTGCAACTAAGCGACAGCTATGTGCTGATTCGTAATGGCGAAGCCTGGTTGGCCAATGCATTGATTACTGCGCTAAAAACAGCTTCCACCCATATCGTGCCGCGACCACAACGCGATCGAAAATTACTGCTGAACCATTCGGAACTCAACAAGCTGATTGGCGCAGTCGAACGTAAAGGCTATACATTGATTCCGCTGTCCATGTACTGGAAGCGGGGCAGAGCTAAACTGGAAATTGCCTTGGCAAAAGGCAAACAGACGCACGACAAACGCGCCACGCTGAAAGATCGTGACTGGCAACGTGATAAAGAACGACTGTTTAAAAACAACTAATATAGTTCGTCTTGGAACTCTAATATCGGTATAATGTCAGACGTACTACTAGGGGGCGACCTGGCTTCGACGTGGGTTACAAAACCTTAGGTGCATGCCGAGTACTTCAGTTTTTCTCGTAAAACAGACTGAAAAAAAATAGTTGCTAACGATAACAACTACGCACTAGCTGCTTAATAACCAGTGAATGCCGTTCGACCAGAGCCGTGCTTGTGCGTCTGGTATCGGGCGTCGACTCTCACAAGATCGTCATGAAGTATGCTTGGTACTGACTGACTAAAACTTAAACAAGATCGCTTCCTGTTTTCCCTGCTCATCGGGTAGCTTGAAGTTAAATTAATAGATGAAATAAGCATGTAGAGCTGAAGGCAGAGGATTTGCGGACGCGGGTTCGATTCCCGCCGCCTCCACCAAAACAAAAAATAAACCACCCTCGGGTGGTTTTTTTGTGCCTACTGTTTTTTGGTGGCTGTGGTGTGGGTGGCCTGGGTCATACCCATCACCAAATCCACTGTTACTTCTAGAGTCACACCTGATAAGCTCGGATACATATGATGCATGGAAAGAACCTCACCTCGAGTAATGATCTTGATACGTTCAACCTCGTCACACCTGCATGTAAGTGAAAGTTAGCTTTTTGGCAACTTCCAGTCAGGACGAATGAAATGGCAAGTATAGCCGGTAGGATAATGTTGCAGATAATCCTGATGTTCGGGTTCGGCTTCCCAGAAATCTCCGACGGGTTCCACTTCGGTAACGACTTTGCCGGGCCATAACCCTGATTGATTTATATCTTCAATAGTTTGCTTGGCAATCTCAGCCTGTTCATTGCTGGTGTAATAAATCGCTGAGCGATAACTCACGCCCCGATCATTGCCCTGCTGGTTAGGTGTGGTCGGATCATGGATCTGAAAGAAAAACTCCAGTAATTGTCTGTAAGTAATCTGCTCAGGATTAAAGAGGATCTCAATGCCTTCAGCATGGGTGCCATGGTTTGGATAAGTAGCATTTGGAATATCACCGCCGGTATAGCCGACTCGCGAAGAGATAACGCCGGGTAATTTACGAATCAAATCCTGCATACCCCAGAAGCAACCACCGGCCAGTACGGCTCGTTCGGTATTTATCTCGCTCATTTTGTTTCACCCAAGGTTTCTGAAAACAGCTTTTTAAACTCACCGTAACCCTCAATGTCCAGTTCATCCACCGGGATAAATCGCAATGAGGCAGAGTTGATGCAATAACGCATACCACCGGCTTCTTCAGGGCCATCGGGAAAGACATGACCCAAATGACTGTCACCATGTACAGAACGTACTTCAACACGGCGCATGCCCAGACTGTCATCAAAATTTTCGCTGACGTTTTCGTTTTGTACCGGACGGGTAAAACTTGGCCAACCGGTTCCACTATCAAATTTATCTATTGATGCAAATAACGGCTCACCCGAAACCACATCGACATAAAGTCCGGCTTCATGATTATCCCAATAGGCATTATCAAACGGCGGCTCGGTGCCGCATTGTTGTGTTACGTAATGTTGTTCAGGCGAGAGACTTTCAATAGCTTCTGCTGCTTTTTTGTATTTTGTCATGACAATCGACCTTTAGAAAAATGTAATCGTGAAACTGTCCATGAATAAAAAACACTGGTTTCCAATCGGAAACGACGGACTTGAAAGTTTATTGATGATACTGACCTGTCCGCATGTCAGTCGTTCCCAAACAGAGCGTTATCTGGAAATTCAGATGTTACATCAGAGAAGTAACAGGACAAAAGAGTGGCTCTCATGAAGCTCATGAAAGCCAGCTCGGAATGATAAACCACTTACATATTTTGCACCTTAGGCGCATCACGGCCTTTAACTAAAACGCATGACCGTAACTAGACACACTACGAATCACCAGCTCATTCACATCCACATTGTCAGGTTGCGAAATGGCATACAAAACGGCATCAGCAACGGCTTCGACATTTAACGACGTGTTGCGAAGCTGATCAACAAATTCAGCGGCAGCTTCATCAGTAATATCGTTGCCAAGTTCCGTGGCGGTGACTCCGGGAGAAAGGACAGTCACCCGGATGTTATTGGACTCTTGACGCAAGCCTTCGCTAATAGCCCGAACAGCAAATTTACTGGCGCAGT
>CANRLD010000183.1 GCA_947631375.1 uncultured Methylophaga sp.
CATCAATTTCCGCAAACGGGTCAACAAAGGTAATTAACTTGCCACCACGCAGCACATATTGGTCAATGGCATATAAGGTTTGTTGCGCGAGTTCTTTTGGGTGCACCACCATCAATACATCAACTGACGATGGAATCCGGCGGATATCTTCGGGCAGCACTGACACATTAAACATTTCGCGCAGTTTGCCCATTACCGCCCAAGGTTTCGCACCACCTTCCGCATCCAATTGCCCCTTTAGCGGATCGTAGCCCTCACCATCAATCGGCAGCGAACTTATCACTGCCACATTTTTACGCTGTGCATCAGATAGCTGGTAAATCAGCCGTGTCAGGTCATATTCAAGTACATCTTCCATTTCCGGCTGGAAAAAACGAATGCGCTCAAGCCCATTCAGCAGATTGGTTCCTGCTACGCCAAAAAATAATGGATCCGTTTCGCCTTCAATCGGAATAGATTGCAAGCCGTACTGCTTTGCCCGTTGCTCGTGATCCGAAAAAGGCCGTGGGTTAATTATTTTGACCTGGACCATACCATCAGAAGCACGCTCATATTCCATCAGCAGCTCCTGAACCCGCTGCGCATAAGCCTTCAACGATGGCAATGCCTGCGCTACCTGCTCCGAGTAATAAAGACGCAAAGTAACAGGCTGCTGTAAAGAAGATAGAATATTCAATGAACCTTCAGACAAGGTATACAGCTTATCCTCCGTCAAATCGACGCGCGCCGACTTGAAGTTGCCATTTACCACGATAATAAACGCGATAAATAAGATAATGGCCAAAATCAAACCGGTTTTGGAAAGTAGTTGTTTATTCATTACTGATTCGTGCTCCTAATCGGCTTTACGTGCGTTGACTATCAGGGCATTAGCAAACAGCCAGACAGCAATCAATGCGGCAAAATACAACATGTCACGTAAATCAATTACCCCTTTTGAAATGGCATCAAAATGCGTCAGAAAACTAAATGAGCTGATGGCATCCACCAGCGGTTTCGGCGCCCAGCTGCTAAAGAAATCCAGCACGATGCCATAGCCAGACAACACAAAAATCAGGCTGATAATCAAGCTTAATACAAAGGCAATCACCTGATTTTTCGTCACCGCTGAAATACAGGAGCCAATGGCTAAAAACCCTCCAGCCATCAGAAAGCTGCCGATAAAACCGGTAAAAATGACGCCATTATCTGGATTCCCCAGATAATTCACCGTGATCCATAAAGGAAAGTTCAAAATCAATGCCAGACCAGTAAAGGCCCAAGCGGCAAAGAACTTACCCAGCACCGCTTCAAATACCGACACCGGCAACGTCATTAATAATTCAATCGAGCCGCTTTTACGCTCTTCCGCCCATAACCGCATCGAAATCGCCGGTATCAACAGAATGTACAACCAGGGATGTAATGAGAAAAACGGGTATAAATCGGCTTCGCCACGAGCAAAAAAGTTACCGACGTAAAAGGTTGAAAACCCCGCCAGCAACAAAAAGATAATGATAAAAACATAGGCGACTGGTGTGGCAAAGTACCCGCCAAACTCGCGCTTCATGATGAACCAGACATTCAATATATTCATCATTTAACTCCCGCAGTGGTTGGCAAAGTAATGCTGCGGAACACCTCATCCAATCGTCCGCTTTCAGCATAAAGTGATGCAATCTCCCAACCCTGTTCACGAATTTTTTCCGATAACGGCACAGTGATATGTTGGCCCGCTTTGGGAAATACCCGGATTCCCGCGCCAGCAGACAACGGCTCCGTGCTGGCAACAAATGGCAAAGTAGTGACGTACTGCGATAACTGAACGTTATCAATCTGGTTGACTGTCAACACAACCGCGTTGTGGTAGCGTGATTTGGCTTCCAGTTCTGCCGGCGTTCCGTCAAACACCACTTTACCGCTGGAAATCACCACATTACGCGTACACAGTGCGTTTACTTCTTCAAGAATATGGGTGGAAATAATAATGGCCTTGTCCTCTGCCATTTCATTAATCAGGGTTCGAACTTCATGTTTTTGATTTGGATCCAGCCCATCCGTCGGCTCATCCATAATCAGCACCGGTGGGTTATGCAGAATTGCCTGCGCCAGCCCCACCCGGCGTTTGTAGCCTTTTGACAGTGTTTCAATCGGCTGATACATCACATTGAGTATTCTGGCGCGCTCCGCGGCCGATGCCACAGCACGCTTTTTATCCGCACCGGATAATCCCCGAATATCAGCAATAAATTTCAAAAAGCTGTCCGGCGTCATATCGGCATACGCCGGCGCGCCTTCAGGCAGATAGCCAAGACTGGTCTTTACCGAAATAGGATCAACAGAAACATCGTAACCACAAACCCTGACGCTACCACGTGTCGGCGCCAAAAAGCCGGTTATCATTTTCATGGTAGTGGATTTACCTGCACCATTGGGGCCGAGGAATCCAAGTACTTCGCCCTTGCTGACTGAGAAGGTCACCCCATCTACAGCCCGTATCTCGCCAAAGTGTTTGGCCAGATCATTAATCTCAACTCTGAGTGTCATACCTAAAGCGTCCCCCGCTTCTCAAAACCATCTTCAAACCGCGCATTATTCAGGGCATATCATCCGTACGTCAAGCCTAATCCGGTAAACTTGTCAGGAATATATCCCGGAAAAAAGCGGGAAAGCGCTCCCGTCAGGCATTGTTCATTTTCTTGCCAGAAAAAATACGCTATGGTGAAGCCCAATCATTCTCTTTCTGGATGTCTTATGCCCGCAAATTCTTTTACACAGCGCAGCCGCCAGCTCTGGTGGAATATGACCGATTCTTTCCGGGCGCCTGAGCGTCGCCGCCAATTAGTCAACGCTTTGCTGCTGACCATTGCCGCTATCGCTGCATTGTTTGTCATTATCATGCTCTGGTGGAGTGTCACTCCCAGCGCCTTTGAACCAACAACCGTGGCCACGGAAATGGCGGCTGAAAAACAGCACAATATGGCGACAGGCTACACATCTACTGCCACCTTGATAACCCTTGCCAAGACATTGCTGGACAAACCCGGCGGCTACTTAACCAATGATGTTATGCCACCATCTGTCTGGATGGACAACATGCCGAGCTGGGAGTTTGGTGTTTTGGTGCAGATCCGTGATTATTCACGGGCATTGCGCAATGATATTAGCCGTTCGCAATCCCAATCGGCTGAAGATCGGGATTTAATCGTCGCCGAGCCACTGTTTAATTTCAACTCAAACTCCTGGCTATTCCCACCCTCTGAAAGTGAATACCGCGATGGTATAAAAGCATTGGAAAGCTACTTAGCACGCCTTGCTGATGGTCAGCGAAATGATGCCCAGTTTTATGCCCGCGCAGATAATCTTGCGGCCTGGCTCGGCATGGCTGAAAAAAGATTAGGCAGCCTTTCACAACGACTTAGCGCCAGTGTCGGCCAGATCCAGGTAAATACCGATTTTTCGGCAACAACCACCACTCCCACCGTTGCACAATTGGAAAAAATCAATAAAACGCCCTGGTTAAAGATTGATAACGTATTTTACGAAGCACGTGGTTCAATCTGGGCACTGATTCATTTGCTGAAAGCGGCGGAACACGACTTTGCCGACGTTTTGCAGAATAAAAATGCCCTGATCAGT
>CANRLD010000184.1 GCA_947631375.1 uncultured Methylophaga sp.
CGCTGCCGATCGTTGATAAACAAAAGGTTGCAGCATTAAAAGCGGCTATCGAAGAAGGTCGTTATCAGATAGATAGCCAGAAGCTGGCACGAAACATGATTGATTTTGAAGGTAACCGTTAACAAGGAACCTTCATCATGGCTATGTCACCCGCACAACAGCTGCGTAGTGTTTTGCAATCCGAATTAAACATTGCGACGATGTTGGCCGAATTACTTGATAGTGAAAGCAAAGCGTTGGCTGTTTCCGATATCGAGTCAATTACCGAGATCAACAATAAAAAGCAGCCGCTGATTGTGAAGCTGGAACAGCATGGACGTCAACGCGATGCCTTGTTGAACTCAACTGGATTTCCCACCGGTAAAGCAGGGCTTGATGCCTTTGTTGATAACCAGTCAGCAGAAGATGCTTTGGCCTTAACTCAATTATTAACGGCGCTCAAAACAGTGGCTAAAACCTGCCAGCAGCGTAATCAGGTTAATGGCGGTATTGTCAGCATCAATCGCCAATATCTGCAACGTGCCATATCAGTGTTACGTGGTCGCGATCCTGAATCAAGTGCTTACGGCCCTGGTGGTGAATATACCAGTGCGATTGTTCGCCAACCACTTATCGGCCGGGTTTAATAAGGCGCACGACACCAGTCTGCAACGACTTTAACCCACTGCGGACTGTCGTTCAGGCAGGGAATTAGCGTAAGCGAACTGCCGCCGGCTTCAAGAAACGTTTCTTCAGCGCGAATGGCGATTTCTTCCAGCGTCTCCAAACAATCTGTCACAAAAGCCGGGCAGATTACCAATACGTTCTTCGTGCCATTTTTTGCCAGTTCAACCAGTCTGTCTTCGGTGTTTGGCCCCAGCCATTTGGCTCGACCAAGCCGTGATTGAAATGCTACGGAGTAAGTGTCTGCCGGCAACTGTGCCTGGCTGGCAAAGGCGGCTGTCGTTGCCATGACCTGATGACGATAACAGGTGGTGTGTACCGCATGTGGCTTGGCGCAACAATCTGGCTGTTGTAAACAGTGCTGTCCTTGCGGATCCCGTTGCAGAACATGTGACTCCGGCAAACCGTGATAACTGAACAGTAAGTGGTCATAATCTTGGATCAGATAAGGACGAGCTTGCTCTACCAGTGCATCAATATACTGCGCATCCTGATAAAACGGCGGCTTGATGATTAACTCAAGATCCAGCTGGTGTCTGGCGATGATCTGTTTAGCCATTTCAATACAGGTTGTTACCGTGCTGTCGGCAAAGTGTGGGTACAGTGGGACGAACACGACTTCTTTAATATCAGTGAGTCTGGATAATTTGAGCAAGGCGGATTCAATACTGGGGTTACCGTAACGCATCGCTAACTCGACAGGCATATCGACTTGTTGCTGAACGGCTTGTTGCAGCTTTTCTGATAACACTATCAAGGGTGAGCCTGCTTCGCTCCAGATAGTTTGATAGGCATGTGCTGATGCCTTTGGCCGGGTCGGCAGCACAAGCAAGCTGACAATCAGGCGGCGCAGTAACCAGGGTAATTGGATAACATAGGGATCCATCAGAAACTGGTTTAAATAACGTCTGACCGAGGCGGTATCAGGATGGTCAGGCGATCCAAGATTCACCAGTAAAACAGCACGATGTTTCATCATTCTTCTTTCTATTTAAGCGGAGCGTGGAAATAGGTTGCATAATGCGTTATGAAGAGCAGTATAAAGAAAATCGAGCCCGTCAGCTTGCGCTTTTCAGCTAATCACCTTGCCATCTCTACTATTGCCAAGCAGTTTTTGATACAACGTCTGACCGGTCAGGCGCTGTTACGCTGATAAAGAGACAGCTTGCTGTTAGCCAATAGTTGATATCTGCTCGGTTGTTTCAACATCACCGATAGTGGATTTAGTCGCCTGTCGGCAATGATGATGCAAATCGCCGAGAACCATTGTGATGGCAAGCTTATTTCCATACTGGAAGGAAGGTTATAACCCGACGGGCAATGCAAAGGCCTGTGCTGCACATTTACAAGCGTTGATGAAAACAGGCGGATAAGCGAACAACTTCCCGGTTAAATAGGAGCTTTTACTGTGTCGGCACAGTTTGTGCTTTCTCCCCAATGAACCTGTTATGTGACGAATTTCAGTCACTTGTTGATTGTCAGCTTAAGCCCTGTTTAAGGAGAAAACGATGAACGCTGTTGTAAAACTCAGAGACGAGAATACTGTTGGTCTTGAGCATAGTCCTGCAAAACAATACCAACACCTGAATACTTTTTATGATCCAACCTACAAGATTGGCTGGTTTATGATGAATGCTGCGCCAAGACCTTGTTTTACTCCTACGTTGCTACACGAGTTATCGGATTATCTGGCAAATGTAAAAGCCGAAATGCAATACAGCAATCAGGAAAAATATGATTATCTGGTAGTGGGGTCGAGTGTTGATGGTGTGTTTAATCTGGGAGGCGATCTGGAATTATTTACCTCGCTGATTGAAAAAAGAGATCGGCAAGCCTTACTGGATTACGCGCTGCATTGCATCAATATACTTTATGACAACATGTTCCATTTCGGTTGCGATTTAACCACGGTCAGCCTGATCCAGGGTGATGCGCTGGGCGGCGGTTTTGAAGCTGCATTATCGAGCAATATTATTATTGCCGAGCGCGGCGTGAAGCTGGGATTACCAGAAGTATTGTTTAACCTTTTCCCGGGAATGGGGGCATACACATTATTGTCGCGAAAAGTCGGTGCCGCCAATGCCGAGAAAATGATTTTATCAGGCGCACTGTATAGCGCAGAAGAGTTGTACGAGATGGGCGCCATCGATATTCTGGCCGAGAAAGGTGAAGGTGAGCTGGCGCTGTACAAATATATCAAAGCCGCGAAAAAGTCCCCTAACAGCTATAAAGCCATGGCACGTATCAAGGACTTATGTAACAGCGTTAATTATGACGAACTGGTCGCCATCGGTAATATCTGGGCAGATGCGGCATTAAATCTGACCAGCAAGGATCTGCGGATGATGTCACGTCTGGTCAGCCGCCAAACGGCGAAATCACAAGCGGGTAAATAGCAGAGAGACAGTATTAATCCGCTTGTTGCGATAAGGTCTGGTTGCTGAGGAGTTTTTCCAGTTCAGCCAAGGTTTGCCCAAAGGCGGCTGTCAGCTGATCGCAAAGTTGTATGACAGCCTCGCTACCCATATCGAAAGGCTTGAACAACTCGCCCTGGCGACAGAGTTCAGTAACGGTGGTGGCGCCTAATTCAGCAGAAGAGCCTTTCAAGGCATGCAGGCTTTCTCGATAGGTCAGATAATCATCTTTTGCCGCATTGTGGATCTGTTGCAGATGTTTGCTGCCATCTTCTTTATAGCCATTAAGAAGCAGCTGCAGAAACGGTTGACCACCGCCGAGCTGTGCTAATTCCTGCAACACCTGGGGGTCGCACCATTGAGCTTTCGAAGATGTCGCAGTCGGTGTAGTAGCCTCGGGATGATTGCCTGTTACCGACCTGTTGGCTGCTAAATGGGCGATTGATTCCAATAATGATTTTGAATCAATCGGTTTGGTCAAAAACTCATTGGCACCGGCGTCAAGACAACGTTGGCGAGCTTCCGGGGTGGCGTC
>CANRLD010000185.1 GCA_947631375.1 uncultured Methylophaga sp.
GATTCTGGAAACGCCAGATGGCGACAACTTTGAATTTTCACTGACGTTCTTTCAGGACAGTGACGACACCCGCCGCATGGTGCTGTTCCTGCGTGATTTATATGCGCGCTCCGGCATTATCATGAAACCGAATCCTACCGAATGGTCGGTGATGGTTGAAAATATTCAGCAGAAAAACTTTGATGCCATCACGCTGGCGTGGACTTCGGGGGTTGAAATCGATATTTATCAGATGTTCCACTCCAGCCAGACCGTTGAAGGCGGAGATAATTTTATTAATTATCGTAATACCGAGCTGGATGCGGTTATTGATGCGGCACGTGCCGAAGTTGATGAAGATGCCCGAATGAAACTATGGCATCAGGCGGAGAAAATACTGGTTGATGAGCAGCCTTATACCTTTTTATTCCGCCGCAATACCATGGCGTTTATCGACCGTCGCATTCACAATCTGGAAAAAACCAGTCTGGGTCTGAACCTGATGAGTGTTCCGGTCGAAATATACGTACCGGCAGAGTTGCAGCAAAGACGCTAACCACAGATGTTGAATTATCTGTTACGACGCATTTTGCTGATGGTTCCGACCCTGCTCGGTATTACCATTGTGGTTTTTGTGGTGATGGCGGCGGCGCCGGGCGGGATCAGTGCGCAGTCGCTGGTTGACGGCATGGAGCTGGAGCCACAAAGCCGACAGGCACTGGAAGAGTATTACAACAAACTTTACGGTCTCGATCAGCCTGCTCCCGTGCAGTATTTACGCTGGCTGAACAATATTTCTCCCATTGGTTTTGAGCGTTTGCCTGATGGCTCATTTGGCCGTTTTTCCCTGTCCAAAGGCATCGATCTGGGCACCAGCTTTCGTTATGGCCGACCGGTTACCGAGATGATTGCAGAGCGGTTACCCATTACCTTGTTGCTGAATCTGATTTCGATTCCGTTGATTTATGCGCTGGCTATTGGCATTGGCGTGCAGGCCGCGCGGCAACGTGGTGGCCGGTTTGATGTGACCTCCAATATTGTGTTGCTGGGATTGTGGTCGGTGCCCAGTATGTTGGCGGGCGTGTTATTTATTGGTTTTTTTGCTTCCGAACAATACTGGCGCTGGTTTCCTACTGGTGGTCTGATGCGTCGTGAAACGGCAGATCAGACTTTTTTACCGTTGTTTGCCAGTGCCACTGATGTGTTGATTGTGGCGGTTTGCGTGGTGCTGGTTACGCTGGCATTGATCAGTGCGAGTATCAGTTTTTCATTCAAACGCCGCCAGTGTGCAGGATGGATACTCGGTGCGCTGTTGGGCTATGCCATGGCGTTTAATCTGCATGGCGACTGGTTCGGTGTGATACATATTTTGCTGGTGCCAATGATGGCGGTGCTGGTGCATTTTCTGGCGGGGCTGGGCAATGTTGCATTACGCATTGTGGTGACGGGCGCGTTTGCTGTTGGCTTGGGATTGGGCCTGGCTCAGTTGCTGGGCGTTGAATTGATACAAGGCGGCTATTTGCTGGATCGTGTCTGGCATTTGGTGCTGCCAGTGATTGCGCTGTCGTATGGTGGTTTGGCCTTTTTAGCCAAGCTGACACGCTCATCACTGCTGGAAAATCTGGCAGCCGATTATGCCCGTACTGCCCGAGCCAAAGGCGTGGATGAAGAAAGCGTATTGTGGCGTCATGTCTTTCGCAATTCCTTACTGCCATTGATTACCGTATCGGCCACCTTACTGCCCAGCTTGTTGGCGGGATCGGTGATTGTAGAAAGTATTTTCAGTATTGATGGTATGGGAAAACTGGCCGTGGAAGCGGTACAAACACGTGATCGTGAACTGGTGCTGTCGGTCACACTGATTTCCGGCCTGCTGACCTTGATAGGGTATTTGCTGGCCGATATTGCTTACGCGATTGTTGATCCGAGAGTCAGTTATGACTGAGCAAATTATCGATATTACACTTAAACAACCGTCAAAGCCCTGGAGTGCTCAGGTGGTGTCATCGTTACTAAGCCGAAGCAGTGCCAAAATCGGTTTGGCGTGGATCGGTTTTTTGGTGATTATTGCCACTTTTTCGCCTTTTCTGGCCAATAGTCATCCTGTTTATTTAGTGGTGGATGGGCAAGCCAGCAGTCCCTTGTTGCGACATCTGGAAGCACTAGACTGGATTTGGCTGGCAGGTTTTTTTGTGGCGCTGCTGTGTTACCTGTTACCGCTTGCTGTCTGGAAAAAGCTGCTGCTGTGGCTGGTCACGATGACCATCGTCTCATTTATTGCCTATGCCAGCGTATCGCCCCCCGTTTTGGTGGTGTACGAGCACTATCGGGAGCTGGAAACCAGCGGCAACGTTGACAGCATCATCCGCGCGCCGATTCCTTATTCTGCAAAAGATTATTTGCGTGACTATGCTGATACTGGTATTGAATCACCGCTATCGGCTACGCAGCGCACTCACTGGATGGGAACAGATGAAAATGGGGCAGACGTTGCGTCGCGGATGATTCATGCATCACGTATTGCCTTGGGGATCGGCTTTATCGCCACCGGAATTGCGTTGGTTATTGGCATCATCATTGGCGGGTTGATGGGCTACTTTTCAGGCATTGTCGATATCATTGGCATGCGGCTGGTGGAAATATTTGAAGCGATACCCACCTTGTTTTTGCTACTGTCATTTGTCGCTTTCTTCGGTCGATCCATCTATATGATGATGGTCATTATCGGCATTACGGCCTGGTCAGGTTATGCCCGCTATGTTCGGGCAGAGTTTCTCAAATTACGCCAGCAGGATTTTGTGCAGGCGGCGATTGCCAGTGGTTTGCCATTACGCTCGATTCTGTTTCGTCACATGCTGCCCAATGGTTTGGCACCATTATTAGTCGCCACCAGTTTTGGTGTCGCTTCGGCGATTTTGGCAGAAGCCACCTTAAGTTTTCTGGGACTGGGGCTGATAGATGATCCGTCATGGGGGCAACTGCTTAACCAGGCGGTGCAATCCTCTACCTTTAACTGGTGGCTGGCAGTATTTCCCGGTGGTGCCATCTTTATGACGGTATTTGCCTACAATCTGCTGGGTGAAGCCTTGCGTGATGCGGTTGATCCGCATACCAACCGGGGGGCGGGAATACCATCATGAGTTTGCTGCATATTGAAAATCTGGTGACAGAGCTTGGCAAGGGCGAACAGTGGACGAGAGCGGTCAACGGTATCAGTCTGACAATTGAGGCCGGGCAAACCTACTGTCTGGTTGGCGAATCTGGCAGCGGCAAATCGGTAACAGCCTTATCGGTCATGGGGCTGTTACCCAAAGGGCAGTTTCGTCATCCTGATGGGCAAATCCGTTTACGACGGTCTCAAGGCGAAACAGCGTATACCGAGCTGCTTGCCATGAATGATGAAGGCTTGCGCGCTATACGCGGTGGTCGTATAGCGATGATTTTTCAGGAACCAATGACCTCACTCAATCCGGTGCAAACCATTGGTGAGCAGCTGGAAGAAGCTCTGCAGATTCACCAGCCGGAACTAAGTGAAGCAGCGCGCACCGAGCGCATTATTGCCGCACTGGAGGAAGTACGTATTCCCGATCCGGCGAGTCGGATCCGTGAGTTTC
>CANRLD010000186.1 GCA_947631375.1 uncultured Methylophaga sp.
AGTGTTGCCCATTAAAAAAACCTTGCCCTGTTTTCAGGGCAAGGTTTTTTTACAACTATTATTACTCAATATTCTGGATTTGCTCACGCATTTGCTCGATTAAGACTTTCAAATCAACTGAATAACGTGTGGTATCGGTATCGATAGATTTCGAACCCAAGGTATTGGCTTCACGATTCAGTTCCTGCATCAGAAAATCCAAGCGACGGCCAATCGGTTCATCACGCTGCAGTACGCGCTTTACTTCATCGACATGACTTTGCAGACGATCCAGCTCTTCAGCAACATCACTTTTCTGAGCCAGTAATACAATTTCCTGCTCCAGTCTTTCTGGCTCTAACGTCACACCTAATTCGGCGGTTTTTTGTATCAGTCGCTGCCGTTGTTGCTCCAGAATTTCCGGCAAGCGTTGTTTAACTGCTTCGGCAATCTGCAAAATATCTTCACAGCGCTGTTCAATCATTTCTGCCAAGGCCTGTCCTTCACGTTCCCGTCCGGCAATAAAGTCATTTATGGTCGCATCCAATGCCGCTATCGCCTGTTGCTTTAATGCCTGCAAATCAGCTTGCTCAGTATCAGCCACGCCAGGCCACTGCAACAAGCGTAGTGGATCAATCGGCAACGGCTGATTCGCCATATCCGCCAGTTGGTCGCAAGCATTGATGATCGACTGCGCCAGCGGCGCATTGATATGCAAGGCTGTCTGTTGTTGCGATGGTTGATATCGCAGGCTTGCTTCAATTTTGCCACGCGCAATACGCTCGGCGAACAGTTTGCGGATATCCATTTCCAAAGGCCGGAAGGACTCTTCCAGTCGTAAGGCCAGCTCAAGATAGCGATGGTTAACTGAACGGATCTCCCAGATCAATGTACCTTGATCGGAGACCTGCTCGTGGCGGGAAAAGGCTGTCATGCTTCGGGTCACGGTATGTTCCTGTAGTGATTTTTATGTCTATGGTAACGTAAAAAGCGCCCGTGACAGACGCTGCCCCGGTATAATCAGTGACTTTTTATCAAAGGATAGTGCAAATGCGTCCAAGTAACCGTCAACCTGACCAACTTCGAGAGATCACCATTACCCGCAATTACACAAAACATGCGGAAGGCTCTGTACTGGTCGAGTTTGGTGACACCAAAGTATTGTGCACTGCGTCCGTTGAAGAACGGATCCCGCCTTTTTTGCGTGGTATGGGCGAAGGCTGGATCACCGCAGAATACGGCATGTTGCCGCGCTCAACCGGCACGCGCATGCAACGTGAGTCGGCCAGAGGTAAACAAGGCGGGCGTACCATGGAAATCCAGCGGCTAATTGGTCGCTCCTTGCGAGCGGCTATCGACTTGAAGGCATTAGGCGAACGAACAATCACGATTGATTGTGATGTTATCCAGGCAGATGGTGGTACCCGTACCGCATCGATTACTGGTGCTTTTGTCGCCTTGCATGATGCCATTGATTACCTGATAAAAACGCGTAAACTCAAGAAAAGCCCATTGCATGGTCAAGTCGCATCGGTTTCTGTCGGGATTCATAATGGCGTGGCTGTGCTGGATTTGGATTATGCCGAAGACTCCACTGCTGAAACCGATATGAATGTAGTGATGAACGATGCGGGCGCATACATTGAATTACAGGGCACTGCAGAAGGCCATGCTTTTCGGCCGGATGAGTTACAAGCCATGCTGGATCTGGCAGCCAAGGGGATCGAACAGCTGATGATTAAACAACGCGAAGTTCTGGCAGATTAAAATGTCAAAAATCGTTCTGGCCAGCGGCAATATCGGTAAACTGCGCGAGCTTTCGCAAATCCTCAGTCCGCTTGGCTTGACACTGCTTGCACAAACGGATTTAGCTGTCCCGCCAGCGGAAGAAACTGGTCTCAGTTTTGTTGAAAACGCAATTATCAAAGCTCGTAACGCTGCGCTCCATACCGGCTTACCGGCTATTGCCGATGACTCAGGAATCGAAGTTGAAGCATTGCTCGGTGCGCCGGGTATTTATTCGTCGCGCTATGCCGGCGAAGAAGCATCTGACACCGAAAATATTCAAGCCTTGTTAAAGGCAATGGAAAACGTACCGGAGGCCGAGCGAACAGCTCGTTTTCAATGTGTCGTTGTCTTTATGCGCCATGCCAATGATCCGACTCCGTTAATTTGTCAGGGCTGCTGGCAAGGACAAATTCTGCACTCGCCCAGTGGTGAAGATGGTTTTGGTTATGATCCGATATTTTGGGTGCCGGAAACCGACTGCAGCGCTGCCGAGCTTTCCGCTGAACAGAAACATGCGATCAGTCATCGTGGCAAGGCGATACGCCAATTTATGGAAGAGTTTCAATACACCCGCCACCAGCCTTGAGTTGCTGTACGCTCTATTCAAGACTGGAAATCTGGCAATATCCGCTTCTGCCCTTCTTGCTGATTAAACTATTTCAGGCTGAGTTACCATGTTCAACTTTACTGCTTTGCCACCGCTGAGTCTGTATATTCATGTGCCGTGGTGTGTGCGTAAATGTCCTTACTGTGACTTTAACTCGCACCAGGCTGGCGAACAAATCCCTGAAAAAGCCTATATTGACGCCCTGATTCGAGATCTGGAACAGGATCTACCGTTAATCTGGGGCCGCACTGTACAGACCATCTTTATCGGCGGCGGTACGCCCAGCCTGTTCAGCGCTGAAGGTTATGACAGACTGTTTTCAGCATTGCGTGCCCTACTGCCGATACGCCCTGATGCGGAAATTACGCTGGAAGCCAACCCCGGTACGTTTGAAGCAGCACGTTTTGCAGATTATCGCGCCATTGGCATTAACCGCTTATCCATTGGCGTGCAAAGTTTTAATAATGATTCCCTGTCGGCTCTGGGGCGCATTCATGACGGCAAACAGGCAATCCGGGCGGTAGAAATCGCTCATTATGCGGGGTTTGATAATTTCAATCTGGACTTAATGTTTGGGCTACCTCAACAAACAGCAGCATTAGCAAAAAAAGACATTGAAACAGCGCTGGCATTGGCACCAACGCATCTTTCGTATTATCAGCTCACCATTGAACCAAATACTTCTTTCTACCAGTCACCACCACCATTACCTGAAGACGAACCGATTTATGACTGGCAGCTTGCCAGCCAGCAACGCCTTGCCGAGGCAGGTTATCAGCAGTATGAAGTGTCGGCCTACTCCAAACAGCACTTCCAAAGCCGTCATAACCTCAATTACTGGCAATTTGGCGATTATCTGGGCATTGGTGCGGGCGCTCATGGCAAACTCACCAGCAGTGCCACGCAATCCATCGAACGCTTCATCAAACAAAAACATCCGCAGGCGTATTTAGATACGGTCGATACTGCAAAGCGCATCCTCAAACAGGAAGCGGTCAAGACCAAAGATATTGGTTTTGAATTTATGCTCAATGCCTTGCGGTTAACCGATGGCTTCCCCACCGCATTGTTTATGCAACATTGTGGCGTGCCGCTGGCCAGCATAAAAAAACCTCTGGCAGAAGCAGAAGAAAAAGGCTTGCTTAGTCATTCCATAGAACGGATTCAGCCTACTGCATTAGGTAAACGCTATTTGAA
>CANRLD010000187.1 GCA_947631375.1 uncultured Methylophaga sp.
TGCGCCGTCTGCTGAAGAGTTGTATACCACGGGTACACATTTCTGTATGGGGCCAGTTTTTTGTAACACCTTTTTGCCGAATCCCAACCTGAAACCGGAAGAAGCACAGAATATTGAGTTTATTGCTGACTTTAATACCCAAAGCGTCTTTACTGAGGCAGACCGTTTCGGCATTAATGCGGCAGTTTTTTATAACAATGTCGATAATTTTATTGAACAGCGTGTTGATAACCCGGTATTTTTTCCCATACCGTCTGCCAGTCATACAACGTATAACAACGTTGATGAGGCGCGTTTAAAAGGTTTTGAGCTGACCTTTAATTATGGTTTACAGGATTTTTCTGCCGCTTTGTCGTATGGCCAGACTCATGGTGAGGATAAAAACAGCGGTGAGAAGCTCAGCGGTATTCCAGCAGATAAATGGGTACTGGATTTAAGCCAGCGCTTTGCTAATCGCAGTGTCACGGCAGGGCTTCGCGTCAGCCACGTGGAAACCCAAAACCGTAAACCTGCAAACAAGGTGAATGAGGATTATGACCACTATACGCTGGCGGATATTTACGCTACATGGGAGCCGGTCAGCATGCCTAATCTAAAGCTGGATCTCAGCGTCAATAATCTGACCGATCAATATTATCGAATGGCTTTTCAAGAACTTTATATGCCAGGGCGTGATGTCAGATTGGCAGTACGTTATAAATTTTAAAACGAGGAGTGAGCATGCAGACAGAATCATCCGCTCCGGTCGCCTTAATACCGGGACAGCAAGCCCAGTGGCTGTTGGAGCAGATTAGTGACTGGGGCTCAATGACAACAATCGTGTTGCATGGCGGTAGCGTTTTTGAATATAGCGGACCGTTCCCGAAAGGAGTTGTAGCGGAAGGTTTTTATAATTTGCAGTCTGCCGGTAATGGCTTTCATGGACATCTGAACTTGCAGCAGGTTGCACACATTCGCTTTCAGACCAAGCCGCACCGTGGCCGTGAAAGTTATGCCTTCGTCTTTGAAAATAAGCAGGAAGAAGTGATTTTTAAAGTGTTTCTTGGCCGTGACAAAAACGGTGAGCTCCTTTCGTCACAACGGGAAAAGTTTTATCAATTAATGCAGCAATATCAGCTGACTGGACAAACAAATGAACAATAAAGGTTTAGAAAAACGTATCAATGAAGAAATCATGGCGCTGGTCGACAGCCGTAAATCGCTGATGTTATCGACACTGGATGAAAACAAGCGTCCTTACGCCTCTTATGCCCCCTTTGCCATTGGTGAAGATTGTCTGTATGTGCTGATTAGTGATGTTGCCGTGCATGGAGTGAATCTGCGTCTTCACCCGGAAGCATCGGTACTGATTATTGAAGATGAAGATGCGGCCATTGAGTTGTTTGCCCGCTTGCGAGTGAGTTATCAGATCGAGGCTGAGTTGATAGAGGTGGATTCAAGCGCCTGGAATGTCGGGATTGCCTTATTGACCGAACGCCATGGACAACGCATCAGTAGTTTGAGCCAGTTAGGTGATTTCCGTTTGTTTAAGCTTCATCCGCGTGGCGGACGTTATGTAAAAGGCTTTGGCAAGGCATACCAGATTGAAAGTGGTACGCTGGGCGACAAGGGACTGGCGCACTTGCGGGATGGTCATAAAAAACGTGAAGCAGTAGCCTCGTAACCAATCATTTATTGCCCATCATAGAAAACAACAGCGCCGTGCTCTGCACGGCGCTGTTGTTTTAACACATACTCTACAGATTACCGCTTCTTACTCAGTGCCCTTTGTGCCTCCGTGATGAATCTTTTAGCGATAAATGGGGAGTGCAAAAGCCATTAAGTTTTTATGGACGATATTTACCAGGAGCTTTTCTTGCGTGTTCTCAGATTGGGTAGAATGAGGCCGAGGATGATGCCGCCAAATAACACCGCTGCGCCCACCAAAAACCAGTTTTTAGCGTCATTGTCTTTAAGGGTATTGTTTTCGATCACAATAGATTGAATCTCATGATCGATTTGTTGCAGACGTTCTTTCAGTTGGCGATTTTCATTTTCCAGTGCCACGGCATTGGCAGAAGTGCGTCGTAAATCATCGAGCTCTTTGCTTAACCGTTGAGCAGTTTCTTTAAGGGACATATTTTGGTTATCTGCTTCACTGGTTTGCGAGCCGAGCTGGACGATTTCTTCTTTATATCCGGTGATTTCAAGCTCGAGGTTAGCGATGCGTTGCTCTTTGGCTGCCAGTTGATCGCGAGCACTAGGGGAGTTACTTAAATAACGTGATAACACCCAGCCATCAACGCCATCGCTGGTGCGAACTCTGGAGTAACCGGAAGGATCGGTTTCCAGCACGGTAAGCTCAGTACCGGATTTCAGCATTTTTCGAATACCAAACTCCAATCCCTGACCATTGCGCATGGTGATTTCCAATTCGTCTGAAACATAACGAGTGGTTTGCGCCGCACTGATGCCAGGCAGTAATACCGGCGCAGCAATGAGCAACAAGCTGATAAGAGTTTTTTTCACGTGCAGATCCGAAGTTGAATTAAACCGCCATTCTAGCAGAAGCGATATGGCTGATTTCAAGGAGCGATGAGATACATTCTCATAAAAGATCGTCACTTAATGGTTCTGTCACAGAAGGTTGATAGGCTGTCAAATGGATAAAAATGAGGTGGGTGATGGAAAAGTTCAGAATAATGTTTTTATGCACAGGAAATTCCTGTCGTTCACAAATGGCAGAAGGCTGGGCAAAGTATTTTGGTGATGCTGGAATTGAAGCGCGATCAGCGGGTATTGAAGCACATGGCCAAAATGCTCAGGCAATAAAAGTAATGGCTGAGGTGGGGGTCGATATTTCACAGCAGGAGTCGATTCGGATCAATGGTGAAATGCTCGAATGGGCGGATTTGCTGGTGACGCTGTGTGACAATGCGGATGAGCAATGCCCGGTTATTAGTCCACATACACAGCGGCTGCATTTGCCACTGACCGATCCGGCAAAGTTTCGTGGCGCAGAAGACGAAATTCTTGCCGAATTCCGCCTGACGCGTGAGAAAATCAGACAACGGGTGCATTACGTGTTGCAGCAGATAAACAAATCGGTAGCAGCGGGCTAGTGCCGGTTGCGGCAAACCGTTAGCTGACACTGGTCAGATAACGGCTGTCAGACAGTGTTAATTGATACAAACTGTTGCCAGCGATTTGCTTGGCTTTTGATTTGGCTTTAGTGGCATGTTGCGCCAGCTCGGTTTCATCTATCAGATAATCAAAATCCCCCAGAGTGACCGCGCCGATGGATAAGCTCAGTAAAGGAAAGAACAACTGCTGACCATGACGATCCTGCGCGTAAATTCCCCCCTGTTGCAGATGCTGTTTGATGTACAACTCATCATGCAAGGCGGTAAACGCCTGCATCCAGCTCCATCAAAATGGTGTCGCGGTAATCTCCATCACCCGGCTCCTGGCTTTCAGCGTACAGCTCACCGTTTTCTCTGAACAGCGCCAGAGCAGTATCGTTTTCGGTTGGCGACAGTGAAGTCGAGGTATCGAACGCATACAGCCCACCCTCCAACACCTCCACCTCA
>CANRLD010000188.1 GCA_947631375.1 uncultured Methylophaga sp.
CCCTATACCGTTTCCGATAAAACGCTGGAAGCCATTATGGTCAATGCCGAAGAACTGGATTTGCCCATCCAGATGCATATTCACGAAACAACTGCTGAAATCAATGACAGTCTCAAGCAGTTTGGCAAACGCCCTTTGGCACGACTAAAAGCGTTGGGGTTGCTGTCTCCCCGGCTAATTGCTGTACACATGACACAGCTTAGCAGTGAGGAAATGGACTGGTGCGCCGAAGCAGGCGTTCATATTGCCCACTGCCCTCAATCCAATTTAAAACTGGCCAGTGGTTTTGCGCCCATCGCTGAACTGGTCAATCGCGGTGTCAATGTCAGTATCGGTACTGACGGTGCCGCGTCTAACAATTCTTTGGATATGTTTGCTGAAATGCGTCAGGCTGCCTTGTTGGCAAAAGGCGTTGCTGCAAACCCAAGCGTCATTCCTGCCTACCAGGCTTTGCAAATGGCGACTATCAATGCCGCCAAAGCATTAGGTATTGATTCCATCACCGGAACACTGGAGATCGGCAAAGCCGCCGATATCATTGCCATCGATCTCGGCGAGCTCGAAACCCAACCCTTTTATGATCTGCCTTCACAAGTGGTTTATGCCACTGACCGCAGCAAGATCTCTGACGTTTGGGTAGCCGGAAAACAATTGCTGAAACAACGTCAGCTGACAACATTAAATATGCAGGATATTTCTTCTCAGGCCCAGCAATGGGCAACAAAAATAAGGGCTGCCTTATGACACAACATAATGTCGATCTGGCTGAAATTGCCAAGTTTGACGAGCTTGCATCAAGCTGGTGGGATGCGGAAGGTCAATCCAAACCACTGCATGAAATAAATCCTTTACGACTCGCTTTTATTACAGAAAGGGCACAGCTAAAGCAGGCTAAGGCAATTGATGTCGGCTGTGGTGGCGGTATTCTCACCGAAGCATTGGTAAAAAGCGGTGCCGACACCGTAGGCATCGATATGGGCGAAATGACTCTGAATATCGCCAAATTACATGCTCTGGAAGCCGGTTTAAACATCCAGTATGAACTCACCACTGCCGAGGCGATGGCGGAAAAACAACCACAAAGCTTTGATGTCGTAACCTGCATGGAAATGCTCGAACATGTTCCTGATCCACAAGCGATTATTCGCGCCTGCGCCACCATGTGTAAACCAGGCGGTGATCTCTTTTTTTCTACGCTGAATCGTAGTCCTAAAGCTTATTTACTGGCGATCATCGGTGCCGAATACATTGCCAAAATGCTGCCAAAGGGCACACATGATTACGCACGTTTTATCCGCCCGGCGGAGTTAGCGCGCAGCTGCCGGGAAGCTGGGCTGCATGTTTACGATATCAGAGGGATTAGTTACAACCCGCTTACCCGACGCTATAAGCTGAGCCGTGATGTCGATGTCAATTATCTTGTGCATTGCAGGCGTCTTTAATGGTTATTTCTCCGTTTAGTGTGGTGCTGTTTGATTTGGACGGCACACTGGTCGATACCGCCCCTGACTTGGGTTTTGCACTCAATACCTTACTGGAACAGGAAGGTCGCCAGACTTTAGATCATGCCCGAATCCGCCCGGTGGCCAGTCACGGCAGTGCCGGCTTATTAAACCTGGGCTTTGGCGTTGAAAAAGACGATCCTGTTTACCCGGCTTTACAACAACGTTTTTTAAGTTTGTATGCCAAGAACATTGCCCGTGAATCTGCGTTGTTTATTGGTATGCAAGAGGTCTTGGATGGGCTTGCCGCCAATGATATTCGCTGGGGTGTGGTGACCAACAAACCTTCTTTTCTGACTATGCCGTTGATGGACGCATTGCAGCTGACGCAATCTGCTGCCTGCATTGTAAGCGCCGATACTACGCCGCACAGCAAACCACATCCAGCGCCAATGTTACATGCTTGTGAATTAGTCGATACGAAACCGATGGATTGTATTTATATTGGTGACGCTGAGCGTGATATTCAAGCGGCACGCAATGCACGTATGCGTTCTGTAGTGGCGTTATACGGTTATATTTCCGAGACCGATGAGCCTGAGTCATGGCAGGCGGATTGTTTTATCAATCATCCTTACGAGATTTTGCAATGGATTTAAGTCCCGAAATGGTGCTGCAACGACAGGATTTGCTGCTCGTATTATGCCTTGGCATGGTACTGGGCATAATCATTGGCCTGCTTATTCGCAGCAGCAAAGTTCGCCAACTGGAAAAGCGTCGTACAGAACTAGAGCTGACGCTGCAGTTGGAACAGCAAAACAAGCGCCAACTTGATGATATCTTGATCCAAACTCGCGAACAGCTTGCCAATACGTTCAATCAGCTTTCCAATGAAGCGTTAACACGTAACAACACAAACTTTTTGCGTCTGGCGGAAGAAAACCTCAAACGCTTCCAGAGCGAGGCCGAAGCGGGCTTAAGCAGCAAGGAAAAAGCCATTGAGCAAATGCTCAAACCAATTAATGAGGCTTTACAGCAGACCAGCAAGCAAATTCACGAAATCGAAAAAGATCGTAAAGAAGCATACGGCAGCTTGACCACCACTATTGCTCAAATGACCCAAAGCCAGCAACAACTGCAACAGGAAACACAAAATCTGGTGCAGGCATTACGTCGCCCGGAGGTTCGTGGTCAGTGGGGAGAAATGACACTACGTCGCCTGGCCGAGCTGAGTGGCATGGTCGCGCATTGTGATTTCTATGAACAAACATATACCGCTACCGAGACCGGCAGTATTCGTCCGGATATGATTGTCAGGCTGCCGGAAAGTCGGGAAATTATCGTTGATGCGAAAACACCTTTGGATGCTTATTTATCTGCTATTCAAGCCAAAGATGATGCTAGCCGTAAACTTGAGCTAAAACGGCACGCGCAGATCATTCGTGGACGTGTCAAAGAGCTGTCGCGAAAAAATTACTGGGCTGAATATTCCCAGTCACCGGAGTTTGTTGTGTTGTTCATCCCGGGCGAACAATTTCTTTCCGCCGCTTTGGAAGTCGATCCGGCCTTGCTTGAAGACAGCATGAGCCAGAATATCATTCTCGCCACACCAACGAATTTCATTGCCTTGCTACGCGCCGTCTCTTACGGCTGGAAACAACAGGCACTGGCAGAAAATGCTGAAGTGATTCGTGAATTGGGTGAAGCGCTATACAAACGCCTTGCCACCTTTGGCAATCATCTCAGCAAGCTGGGCAGCAGCCTGGGAAGCAGCGTCAACCACTTCAACAGTGCAGTAGGTTCATTAGAGCGGCAGGTGTTGCCCGGTGCGCGTAAATTTACTGAAATGGGCATTAGCAGCAAAAATGACATTCCTGACCTGCCACCGATAGAACAACTCCCACGACAGGTACAAAACGTTCGTGATGAGGAGTAAAGCTGAACTGGACACCGCCTATGCTTTTTGCCTAAAAATGGCAAAGTCGCATTACGAAAACTTTCCAGTAGCCTCCATTTTATTACCGCAAAGATTACGCAAGCCGGTTGCCGCCATATATGC
>CANRLD010000189.1 GCA_947631375.1 uncultured Methylophaga sp.
CTTCCAGCCAGATTCAGCCTGTTTTCTTGAGGTTATACCCCAATGTCGTTATCGAAACAATTGCTTACCCTGCTGACGCTGATTTTTCTGATCGTGTTTTCAGTCAATTTCTTTATGAGCATGAACAACATCCGTAGCTACCTGCAGGGAGAATCGGAGGTGCATGTTCAAAATACTGCCACCTCTCTGGGACTGTCGCTCAGCCCGCACATGGAAAACGAGACCGATCCCATCTTGCGAACCATGATGAATGCCATTTTTGATACCGGTTATTACAAAGAAATGCGTTTACTGGATGTTGATGGCAACGAGCTGGTTCGTTTAAGCAATCCGGATGATGTGAGTGGTGTACCGGACTGGTTAATCGAGCTGTTGCCGATCAAAACGGCGACAGCTGTCAGTGAAATCAGTAATGGCTGGAATATCGCCGGTAGCCTGCATGTCACCAGTAATCCGGGATATGGCTATCTCAAGCTGTATGAGCAATTCAAATCGACGCTGCAACTTTCGCTGTTAATTTTAGTGGCAGCAACATTGCTGTTGTTGGTTGTATTAAGAATGATCCTCAGACCACTACAGGCCATTACCCGCCAGGCCGATGATATTTCCGCTGGCAAGTTCACCACCATTGACGAGCTGCCCTGGACACGCGAAGTTCGTTCTGTTGCCAACTCAATGAACAGCATGTCAATCAAAATCGGCCAGACCATTCAGAATTTAAATTCGCGCCTCGACAAACTCACTGACGAAGTTAATCGGGACCCGCTGACACAGTTGTTCAATCAAGCTACTTTTAATGTTGATATCAAACAATTGCTGTCAACCGGTGAAGCCGGTTACGTTATTTACATCAAGCTGGATGCTCTGAGCGCCATTATCAAAAAACATGGTAAACACGCCGTCGATAACCTGCTGAAATCGTTTTCCGGCGAGTTACAACAAATGCCCTTCCCCGCCCTGCGTTGCTACCGCTGGTATGGTTCTGAATTTGCTGTGATACAGACGGGGGCAGATGGTAATGATGTCAAGGCTCTTGCTCAACAGGTCCAGCGCATCGCCTCCCGTCTGGGTGAGCAGTATGACCAGCATGATTTACTGCATATGGGCATCGTACCATTTGCCCGCAACAGTGAATTTGAGCGTCTGCAACCAGCGCTGATAGAGGCCTATAAACAGGCACTGCTCATTGGTGAAAACGCCTACTTTATCAAACAGGATACGCTCAGCTCGATGAACGATATCGGTTGGAAAACCACTATCGAGCAGGTTATTGCAGAGGATGGGATCATCATTACCTTCACCAATGCCGCCTATTCCTACGATGATAATTTGCAGCCTCAATTGGTTATGCGTGAAGCCTTTACTGAAGTCAGAGACAATACTGGTCAGCCATTCCCCATCGGAACCCTGTTCTCGATGGCTGAAGCTTTTGGTGCCTCGGTAGCGCTGGATCAGCACATTGTCCGCAAAGTGCTGCAACAACTGTCACAAGAAGCAACACCCGCGCCGGTGATGATTAACCTGTCACGCAGCGCGCTATCTTCAGCAGAATTTCAGCAATGGCTGGCGAATGAAATCAGTCAATCAAACATTGATCCGGCCCTGCTGGCCTTTGGTGTCAGCGCTTATATCGCAGCAAAAGATCTGGATGCCTATCGCCAATTCAGCCTGTTTGTCAGGCAGTTAGGTGCCGCAAGCCTGTTGAAACGCTACAGCAGTGATGTGATCCCGGTCGATATGCTGAAAGATTTACAAATTGATTACATCCGGCTGGCACGCGAGTTAACCAAAGACATTCACAGCAACACACATAAATCAGATTTACTGAATACCATCCAGCAAATTGCCAGTTTGATCGAAGTGCGGGTATTAGCTGAAAGCGTTATTAATAACAAGGACTTTCAGTGGTTGCAGCAGGCTGGCTTATTCGGAATCAGCCGTTAGCCTATGTTCAGTCGGCGCAAAACCCTTGTTTTAACACTGCTGCTGGCAGGCTTGTTGCCTGTATCGTTGCCGTTGCTGGCCGAGTTATTCATCTCGGAAGCCTTATTACAAAAAATAGAAAAACGCTTTGATAGCGCGGCACGGCAACGTGTTGAAAACTGGCAAACACTGATGCGAGAAAGCACTGATCTGCCAGAAAAGGAAAAACTGGCTGTGGTAAACGACTTTTTCAATAGTAACGTTTTGTTTGTCGACGATATTGTACTGTGGGGCAAAGAGGATTATTGGGCCACCCCGATTGAAATGCTGTCAATTGGTGGCGGAGATTGTGAGGATTATTCAATCGCCAAGTATTTTACGCTGAAACAGATCGGTGTTGATGAAGATAAATTACGTATCACTTACGTAAAAGCAGTCAACCTGGATCAGGCACATATGGTGCTCACCTATTTTGAAACCAAGCGTTCGGCACCCCTGGTGCTGGACAATCTGATTAATGAAATCAAACCAGCAAGCCGTAGGCAGGACTTGATTCCGGTCTACAGTTTTAACGGCACCGGCCTGTGGCTGGCAAAATCACGTGGCGAAGGACAACGGGTGGGTGATGCCTCACGTTTATCGCTGTGGGGCGATCTTGCTGCCAGAATGAAGGCTGAAGCGGCAGATTGACAGGTGACCCTTCCTATAGCAAGTGCCCTGCCAGCTGATTAATCGTGGCAATCTGTTGTTGAATATCGACTTCCAGTTGTAATAATTGATAACGCTGTTGTTCATTTATTTGCTGGCTGCGTAGCAGCGTTGCCAGATCAATACTGCCGCTAGCAAAACTTTCTTGTTGCAGGGCGATATATTGATCACTCACCGTTATCTGCTCGGTCAGGCCGCGTTGTTCTTGCTGCCAGTTTTGCAGCGTATCCATAGCGGCCAGCAACTGCGTTTCCAGCTGGCGTTGCTGTTGTTGACGGGCAATCTGCAAATCGGCTAACTGTCGGCTAGCCAGTGCTACGGCTGGCTGTTGATACTGAGCATTGTTCAACGCAAAGCTCACACCCACACCAAGGCTGTTGCTGTAAGGATCGGCGTGCTCATCACGTTCACGTTTTACCCCGACAGACAGCGTCGGATGGCGCGCATCGTCATAGCGTGCATTGGCCATTGCGCTGCGTTGCCTGGCAATTTGTTGATCAATTTCGGCCAGTAACGGGTGATCGGGGCGAATTTCCACCGCTACTGGTAACCTTTCTTCAATCACTTCCGGCAGCACTCGCTGTCCCGTCAGGTAATGATACTGATTGAGCGCTTGTTGCAGCTGTCTGTTGGCCGAGGAAAGTGCTGACTGCATGGCCAGTTGATGACTTTGTGCCAGCAGGCGCTCAGAGGCAGGTAACAGATCCGCTTCAATCTGCCGGTCAACGGTACCCAGTATATTATCGGCGGCGGCTAATAAACTTTCCGCATGACGCACTTTCGCGGCCGCTTGCATCACCAGCCAGACATGAGCTCTTACCTGAGCAGACGCCTCCAGACGGATACGCTGCTGGTAATACGGC
>CANRLD010000190.1 GCA_947631375.1 uncultured Methylophaga sp.
ACCAAAGAGGCCATCCCATAACGGGGTGGCCTCTTTTTTTATGCACGGGGGCCTAAGACTCTTGTCAGTAATGGTGAAGGTTTAATCACCAGCCAACACACTGCTAACGTGTGTAGTCGACCAAGCCAGTCATGAGTGCTGGGATGCAGGCACGTTCGTTGTCTATTACTAATCCAAGTTTTGAAGTATTAATTTGCAAGCAGATAAAACTTCGGTATGGTTCTTGGGTATTATCAGGAACAATCGGGATGAATATTTTCGCCATCAAGATGCACGAAGTAGTTACCTCGGTAGTGGCATATGGAAGTTTACGCAAAGGAATCTGCAGTTACCGGTATTTTCTGCTTGCGGTGCTTTTGCTCGGAGTAGCTGCCTGCAGTGATGATAAACCGAAGTTACCCGAGCCTTCGGAAATTCCAGCCGCTGCTACTCACAAAGTTTCATATCATGATGAAGTACGACCAATAATCGAGCAAAAATGTCTTGCTTGTCATGGCTGTTTTGATGCGCCCTGCCAGTTTAAGCTGGAATCGCCAGCAGCTTTATTGCGTGGCGCGCATCATCTTGATGTCTATGATGGCAAGCGCACCGAAGGACAAGCGCTTACCCGTCTCAATATTGATGCAGAAAGTGAAGAAGGTTGGCGAAAGCTGGGTTTTTACTCGGTTTTAGATGCCGATGCTGAGGCGGGTTCATTGCTTTATAACATGTTGTTATTAGGGAAAAAGTACTCGCTACCAGCAAATAGCAAGATCGATGAAACTATCCAGCTGGGTTTACGTCGCGAAAATCAATGTGTTACGCCAAACGAATTTCCAGCTTATGCAGAAAGTCATCCTCTGGAAGGTATGCCGTTAGCGATGACGGGGCTGACGGATAAAGAATTTTCACTGATCAGCGGCTGGATTAAACAAGGTGCGAAAGTCACTGAAGAAGAGACTTCACTAACTGAGGGTGAACAGATAGTCATCAATTTTTGGGAAGACTATCTAAACCAGACATCGATCAAACAACAGGTAGTTGCCCGCTGGCTTTATGAACATTTGTTTCTGGCACATATCTACTTTGAAGACACAGCGCAGAAGCCGCGTTTTTTTGAACTGATCAGATCCTATACGCCCCCCGGGAAACCGATTGAGATTGTACGCACCCGTTTACCCAATAACGATCCTTTAGCGCCTTTTTATTATCGGTTGCGAATGATAGAGGGAGCGATTGTTCATAAGCGGCATATTACGTTTAAGTTTGATGAAGAGCTGCATCAGCAGATTGAAGCACTGTTTTTCTCTGAGAACTGGACTGCTTCAACATTGCCAGGATATGAATACGCACAAAGGGCAAACCCCTTTAAAACATTCGCTGATATTCCTGCAAATGCGCGTTATCAGTTTATGTTGGCGCATGCAGAATATTTCACGCGTACTTTTATTCGTGGCCCGGTTTGCCGAGGGCAAATAGCTACCGATGTGATTCGAGACCATTTCTGGCTGTTGTTTCAGGACCCGCAGCGAGACTTATTTGTTACCGATAAAGGATATCAGGAAGCTGTTATGCCCCTACTGAGATTACCGGGGCAGAATGATGACTTATTAAAAACGGGGAAAAACTGGGAAAAATACAAAACGAAAAGAAATGAATACCATAAGCGTCGCAATCAGGCTTATCGAGAACATGCTCCAGAGTGGGCTTCCGTCAAATCCATTTGGGATGGTGATGGAAACAACAGTAATGCCGCGCTGACTATATTCCGTCATTTTGATAGTGCCAGTGTCCAACAAGGGCTGATTGGCCAGCTTCCCGAGACTATCTGGTGGATGGATTATCCACTATTTGAACGTGGTTACTATGAGCTTGTGGTCAACTTTGATGTGTTCGGAAACCTGGCTCACCAGCTGCAAACACGTTTATATTTTGATTTGATCCGTAATGGTGCGGAGTACAACTTTCTTCGCTTGTTACCAGCGGAAGTTCGCCAGCAGATGGTTGATGAGTGGTATAGCGGTTTAGGCGCGCTAAAAACACACATAACGTATGCGCCGCTGGATAGTCAGACACCGACAGCAGAACAATACACCACAGACGCTGTAAAGGATGAGTTGGCGAGAAAACTGCTGCAACACCTGCAAGCAGTCAATACGATGGACAACGATCGGCTTAACCGCTGCAGTGACGAGAAGTGCTTTAGAGATGACCAGCCTCACTGGATTCAGCTTGCTGATATACAACTTGCCGAGCTCACCGCGAAGGAGCCGGAACTAGTTAATGGAATACGTTTTTTACCAGAAATGACATTGCTGCGGGTGACCGATGAGCGTGGCGAACGCACGGTGTATTCGATCATACGAAACCGGGCTCACAGCAATGTGGCCTTCATGTTTGGTGAATCATTACGTCATCAACCTGAGCGCGATACCCTGACCCTATATCCTGGCATTGCTGGAAGTTATCCGAACTTTATTTTTGATGTTCCGGCTTCACAAATAGCTGCTTTTCGTGAACAGTTAACCGCTGCCAGCAGTGCAGAAAGTTTTGAAAAAATCGTTATGCAATGGGGAGTAAGACGAACACATCCCCAGTTCTGGGAAATTCTGCATGATTTTACAAAGTGGCACCGCGAAACAGAGCCACTGGAAGCCGGAATATTGGATGTCAACCGTTATGAAAACTTATAAACAGCCTGTCGATAGTGCTTTTTTAGCGCGCTGCATAACAAAATGCCTGCTAGTCGCTGGCGTGATAATCGGGGACGTGCCAACAACGCGGAATCAGCTTGCTGTTTAAGTGCCGACAAGGTCGCGACACCGCCCAAGGTCATGGCTCTTATTTCCCAACCAAGCCGGCCCGGTACGGTTAGTCCAAGCTCAACACCTTCGTTCATGATCTGGTCGGTGCGATAATAGAGTCTACGTAATACCGGTGCCAGTTTGCTGGTATCAGCGCGCAGCAAATCTGCTTCCTCAAAGTTTATAGCCGCCAATTCCTGTTGCGGAAGATAAATTCGATCCTGTTCAGTGTAGTCCTGCACGATGTCCTGGTAAAAATTGATTAATTGCAGCGCAGTACAGATAGCATCAGATTGTTTGAGTTGCTGTGCAGTCGGTTTGCCTTGTAAGTACAGCAGCAGACGACCCACCGGGTTTGCAGAATAGCGGCAATAATCCAGCAGTTCAGCAAATGTTGTGTAGCGTGACTTTGCAACATCTTGCTTAAAGGCTGTCAGCAGATCGTCAAATAGCTGAGTAGGAAGCTGAAATCGCTGAATGCTGTCATGCAGGGCGATAAAGATCGGATCTGAACCCTGATATTGCTGACGGGAAATCTCAGCTAAGTGTTGACTGTAATTGTCCAGCAGTCGAAGACGTTCGGCAGAGGTAAGCGCGTTTTCATCAGCAAAATCATCTGCTGTCCGGGAAAAAGCATATATGGCGGCAACCGGCTTGCGTAATCTTTGCGGTAATAAAATGGAGGCTACTGGAAAGTTTTCGTAATGCGA
>CANRLD010000191.1 GCA_947631375.1 uncultured Methylophaga sp.
CGTGTTGCATGGCACGATCAATAATCTGTTTTAAATCTGTCGTTTCCAGAGACTTAAGAACATAGACCCGTGCTCGTGATAACAAGGCATTATTCAACTCAAATGACGGGTTTTCAGTGGTTGCGCCGATAAAAGTAAAAGTGCCGTCTTCCACATAAGGTAAAAAAGCATCTTGCTGCGACTTGTTAAAGCGATGCACCTCATCGACAAACAACATCGTCCGCCGTCCACGCTCCTGCTGTAACTGCTTGGCTCTGGCAACCGCTTCACGAACCTCTTTCACCCCCGCCAATACTGCAGAAATACTGATAAATTCAGCATCACAATAACTGGCGATCAGCCGTGCTAACGTTGTTTTCCCGGTGCCAGGAGGCCCCCAGAAAATCATCGAATGCGGCTGACCTGTGGCGATAGCCTGCCGCAAGGGTTTGCCTTCTGCCAGCAAGTGCTGCTGACCAATATACTCATCCAGTGTTTGCGGTCGCATTCGGTCAGCCAGCGGCCGTCCTGCCTGCGGTTGCAGATTATCAAACAAGCTCATCTACGGCACATCACCAACCACATCAACACCCGGCGGGGCTGTGAACTGAAACCGTGACGCCGCCAGCTCGGGATTGATGCGGACATCACTGAAAACCAGTCGGGTGCGTTGATCAAAGCTGTCTACCATCAACATTTCACGAATGCCGTTGTCATCAAAGCCCAGTGCCACTGTCTGATAATTGGCATCCGCTTCCTTGGGCATCAGCCGCACCCACAACAAGGCATCTTCTGATTCGATTTCACGGATGTCATACTCGCTGTCCGGCAAGGTGTTTCCAGACAACAGACCTGCAGGCGTTTCAGATAACGCTTCGTCCTGCAACTTAACGGTAATTTGTTCTAAATCCACATCATAAAACCAGATGCGTTCGCCATCCGCGACGATTTGCTGCGGGAACGGCGTGTCATAATCCCAGCGGAACTTGCCCGGTCTGGATAATAAAAACTGTCCTGTCGCCTCTTCAAGCACCTGACCGTCCGTATCGATCACCGTTTGCTGAAAGGTTGCCTCCAGTCGGTCAACTTGCTCAACAAAAGCATTCAGCCGCTCTGTCGCTGAATCAGCCCATGCCAATGCTGGCAAGACCAGCCAGGCAAACAGCCACCATTGTGCTCTAGCACACTTTTTCATGGGAAAAACTCCGAGATAATTCTGAAGCCGTTATGACAACTAACCGGCAGCATTAATTTCATCCATTACGCGGCGGCGGTGCCAGAACATCGCGACTGCCATTGCTTTGCATTGCTGAAACCACACCAGCCGCCTCCATCGCCTCAACAATCCGTGCCGCACGGTTATAACCAATTTTCAAGCGACGCTGCACACCGGAAACCGAGGCCCGACGACTTTCAGTAACAATCTGTACAGCTTGATCATAAAGCGGATCGGTTTCACCATCACTGGCATCACCAACACCCGCGCTGTCAGCATCGTCACTTTGCTCTTGTACAATTTCTTCCAGATAATTCGGGCCGCCCTGTTTTTTCAGAAAATCGACAACAGCATGTACCTCATGATCATCAACAAAGGCACCGTGCACCCGTTCTGGCAAACCACTGCCCGGCGGCAGGTACAACATATCGCCCTGTCCGAGCAATTGCTCAGCCCCCATCTGATCCAGAATCGTGCGGGAATCAATCCGTGATGACACCTGGAACGCCATCCGCGTAGGAATATTGGCCTTGATTAATCCGGTGATAACATCAACCGAAGGTCTTTGTGTCGCCAGAATCAAGTGAATACCTGCTGCACGGGCTTTCTGCGCCAGTCGGGCAATCAACTCTTCCACCTGCTTGCCGACCACCATCATCATGTCAGCCAGCTCGTCAATAATGACGACGATAAATGGCAAGGTTTCCAGTCGGGGAACAGGTTCACCGGGCAAGACTTCTGCGGTTGGATCGGCAATCGGCTCTCCACGATCGATCGCATCCTGCACTTTCTTGTTAAAGCCGGCAATATTGCGCACCCCTAATGCCGCCATCAGCGGATAGCGACGTTCCATTTCCGCCACACACCAGCGCAATGCATTGGCGGCTTCTTTCATATCGGTCACCACCGGAGTCAGCAGATGCGGAATATCTTCATAAATTGATAACTCCAGCATTTTCGGATCGACCATAATCAGTCGAACTTCTTTGGGTGAGGCTTTATACAACAAGCTAAGGATCATCGCGTTGACGGCAACTGACTTACCCGATCCCGTCGTTCCGGCAACCAGTAGATGCGGCATTTTTTCCAGATTAGCCACCACCGGGCGACCGGCAATATCTTTGCCCAGCGCCATTATCAGCGGCGATTTACTGTTTTCGTAATCACTGCACGCAAGGATCTCGCGTAAACGCACAATTTCCCGGCTTTCATTCGGTATTTCAAGTCCGACAACCGGCTTGCCGGGGATAACTTCAACAATTCGCACGCTACTGATCGATAATGCGCGAGCCAGATCTTTTGCCAGGCCACTGATACGACTGACTTTGATTCCGGGAGCTGGCTGCAGCTCAAACCGGGTAACCACCGGGCCAGGTTGTACTTCAACCACCTGAACCTCAACACCAAAGTCTTTTAACTTCAACTCCACCAGCAGTGATAATTTTTTTAAATCCTCTTCACTGAAGCCAGTGGCGGCAGCTTTAGGCATATCCAGCAATGACAGTGTCGGCCGGCCCGGCGCATCCGGCGTTTCAAATAATGGCGGCTGGCGCTCTTTTTCTTCACGCTTGCTTGGCTCTTTAATCTGGATTTGTGGTTCAACCCTGACTTTTGGCTGTTGCTGTATTTTTTCCTGCTTGGCAATAAAGCTTTCTTCACGCTGCTGTCGCGTACGTCTGACTTGAAGATTCCCCTGAACCTCACGACTCCAGCGCGACACACGGATCATCACTAACATCGCCACCGCACCCAGCCGATCAATAACCATCAGCCAGGACAGACCGGTAAATAGCGTCACCCCGGTCAGTAATAACGCAAGTAACAATAAACTGGTACCAGAGGCGCCAAAAACCGATTCAAAACCATGACCGACCACTTCACCGAGCACACCACCAGCACCTAGCGGCAATAACTCAGAGTAATTCGAAAAACTCAAGGTCGATAAACCGCTGGCCGCCGCCAACGCCACCACCAGGCCAACCCCTTTCAGAATCCAGAAATGCAAAGCATCGGCACTGTCGGCGCGCTTGCCCCAACGGAATAACAGCCAGCCACTAAAGCCCAGCATTAACGGCGAAAGATAAGCTGGTAAACCAAAACCGTACAGCAGGGCATCGGCCAGCCAGGCACCGACGATGCCGCCACGGTTGGCGATCACATCATTGGTGCCGGTGGTTGACCAACCGGGATCGGTTGGTGCATAACTGAGCAGGGACAATAACAAATAAGCTGCCAGCGCCAGCGCCAAAATCAATGCTGCTTCACGAAGTCTAAAACCCACCGCGCCAGCGGTAC
>CANRLD010000192.1 GCA_947631375.1 uncultured Methylophaga sp.
GGGCACGTCGTTGCCATCGGAGTGAATCAGCACAATATCAATCACCTCACGGTTAAGGCGTTGCAGGCTTTGTTCAACGCTACGGATAATCGCGTCACGGGAAAAATCAAAATGTGACTCGCCGGTTTCGACGTTAAATTGTTCTCCGGCTTTGGAGCAGATAATCCAGTCATGCGGCAGTTGTGGTAGCAACTCGCCAAGACGTTGTTCGCTGTTGCCATAGGCGGGAGCAGTATCAATCAGATTAATGCCCAATTCCCAAGCCTGTTGCAGCAAGACGAGTGTGGTCTCGTCATTCGGAATGGTAAAAGATTCAGGGTATTTAACGCCTTTATCGCGCCCTAGTTTAACGGTGCCCAGTCCCAGTACAGAAACATCTAATTGAGTGCCGGGGATATTTTTTTTCGGTAGCTTATTCATTGGTTAAACGCTCGGTCCCAAAGTGGTTCAGCCAGTTGTGCCAATGGCAGGATATGTTGCTCAGGATGTGAGGTTTTTTGTACTTTTTGCTGCGATATAGCGTCGATGACTTTATCTGCCAGATCAGGTGAAAGTGCCAGTTTGGTCGGCCAGGCAATGTGCAGATTATGATGCGTGCTGACATAAGCGCTATCGGGACGAGCAAAACCACTTTGTTTCGGTTCGGCGCGATTGACGTGATGCGTGGTCCATTCGAGTTCCGGCAGGGTAAACCACGGCAAGATTTGCTTGAGTAACGCCTGTGCTTCCTGAATTAAAATATTTGGTTCTTTGCCGACGCCTTCTTCAGCAATATTGCCGCCAAGGTACCAGACGATATTGCTGGTTTTGTCGGGATGGCTGCTGATCGTGGCAATCGGTTTGCTGCCGCTGCCTAGGCTGTGGGCATATATCTGCGGCAAAGGATTGGCCGGATCTTTAGCTTTGCACAGCAGCATTTGCAAGGGGCGTTTTTGCATTTTCGGTTTAGTGAGCTGGAGGCTTTGCAATAACTCAGCAGCGCCTTCGCCCGAGGTTAATACAAATTGCTGCGCCTGAATTTCCACTTCATCGCCAAAGCGCATGGCGGTGATGTTGCCGTCCTGTTTGACCCAATCTGGTGTGGCTTCAGGTATTTTTAGAATATTCGCTGCATAAGGTTTGATTAACGCTTTCAGTAAACTGGATACATCCAGCACCGGTTCGTCCAATTGATAGAGCGCACCTTTAAACCCGTCATCAGCAAATAAACCAGAACGTTCCTTTTTAGAAATACTTTGCATCCGGCTTTGCAAAGCCTTGCTGGCAAAGAATGACACCATTTTGGAAGACAGACTTTGCGTTGACCAGAGCAATTGATGCTCGGTAAACACGTTTACCGCAGATAAATCGATTTCACCATTACCTTGCAGGCAGGCTTTCCAGCGCGCTGGCATACCACTGATGGTTTGCGCAGCGTTGGAGAGAATGCCATTTAACGCATATTTGCTGCCACCGTGAATAATGCCTTGTGAACTAAGGGTTTGCGCATGACCAATTTGGTTGTTTTCCAGTAACAGGCAATGGTAACCCAACTGGCTCAGGCGATGATGTAGCCATAAACCAGCAATGCCTGCGCCGATAATGACCACATCGCTGGTGATGATGCTACGACTCATATACGGGTTAACTGTTCATCAAGTGCTTCGCATAACCAGTGACCAATCACGAGGTGGCCTTCTTGAACCCGTGCGGTTTCAGTATCTGGAACGCAGACGCAATGATCGGCAATGGCTTTGAGTTGCCCGCCACTTTGGCCGGTAAAGGCGATGGTCGTGCAACCGGCTTTTTTCGCCGAATTAATGCCGTTAATTACATTGGCGCTGTTGCCGGACGTGGACAAACCAATGGCGATATCACCGGGTCTGGCCAGAGCCATTATTTGCCGATCAAACACGGTTTCAAAACTGTAATCGTTGCTGTGTGCTGTCAGAATAGACGTATCTGTCGTCAGCGCAATTGCGGCCAGCGGTCTGCGATCATCTTTATAACGAATGACAAACTCTGCGGCCAAGTGCTGGGCATCCGATGCACTGCCACCATTGCCAAAAAACAACACTTTATTGTCATTCAGGACACAGTTGCTGATGTGCTTTAGCAGCTCATTTAATTGAGGTTCCATAGTAAACAAACCTTCAATCATTTTTTGGTGGCGCTGTAAGGTGGATTTAAAAGACACGGCTTACCTCATTTCGGCTCTGGTGGTAGTATTTACAGTTTCCTGCACAGTGTAGCAAAACGCTGTGTGCGTTCGCACAACTCACTGCCTGACAAAGCTTTTAGATAGTCTTAATGAAAAAGAATTCCTGTTATTTGCGACAAGACTTAGCACTGGCCTGGGCTGATAAGCCTGTGTTTGACTTGCTTGCAGCTATGGATGGTGAGGTTTTTCGCGATAAAGAAGGGCGGCGTACCTTGCGATTTGAGCTGAACGGACATTCGTATTTTCTGAAATATCATCAAGGCGTTGGTTGGCTGGAAATTTTCAAAAATTTGCTGCAATTTCGCTGGCCAATTATCAGCGCCCGCAATGAATGGCGCGCTATTCAGTTTTTAGAAAAACACGCTATCGACACCATGACGCTGGCCGGATATGGCGAAAAAGGTAAAAACCCGGCGCGCTTACACTCGTTTGTGATTACCGATGATCTGGTAAACACCATGAGTCTGGAATATGTTGGCGAGCAGTGGCAGCAGCAGCCACCGACGTTTGCCAGTAAACATGCTTTGATTCGCAAACTGGCGATGATTGCCGGTGTCATGCATAAAAACGGCATGAATCATCGGGATTTTTATTTATGTCATTTTTTGCTGGATGAAGGTTTTGCCGAACATAACACCTTTGATGACAGCACTCCGCTGTATCTGATTGATTTGCATCGTGCGACCATTCGCCGCCAGACGCCCCGCCGATGGCAGGTTAAAGATCTGGGGAGTTTATATTTTTCCGCTGCCCGGGTGCCTTTAACACGTCGTGATAAATATCGCTTTATGCAGATTTATTCGGGCTTGCCATTACGTGAAGTGCTCAGCCGCCAGGCCGATTTATGGCGCGAGGTAGAGGCGCGGGCGAAAAAGTTGCTCGCAGAGTAATGCCATGTTGACGGCGAATATATTACTGCAGCAACAACCAACAACCTTGCCAATCGCGTTTGAGTTGGAGGGCAGTAAGTATCATATTTTGTCGGTATTACGGTTTTTGGCTGGGCGCAGAAATGTTCTGCACGTCAGCAATACACAGGGCGAGTTTGTGCTTAAGCTGTTTGCGGCAAAAGACAAGGGACAACGGGAATATCAACGCGAACTGACAGCGCATCAGCATTGCAGCCAGTCGGGAATTGCGGTTGCGCCGATTATTCAACATGCTGCTGCTATAGATGGCGTGAGTTTTATTGTTTATGTCTTTTTGCCCAAGGCTGTCACCTTGGCGCAACTACCTGCAGAGCATTTTCCATTTGGT
>CANRLD010000193.1 GCA_947631375.1 uncultured Methylophaga sp.
AGCAGGCCGAGAAATGAAATCGGAATACCAAGCGCACCCACCGTATCCCAGACACCGACGAAGGTAACTTGTCGGCTGTCATGCGAGTATGCCTTGCGAAACGCGATGGAGTTTTTACCATCAGGAGCATAGCTGTAGCCAGGCTTTTTATAATGCTCAAAAGCCGCTTCGATAAGCTTGGCATCAGGGCGCTTAAGAATACCGCAGTTATAAATCAAGCCACACAAACAACGGACAGTGTAGGCACCACGGCTAAAGCCAAACAGAAAGATTTCATCACCGGGCTGGTAGTTCTGTACGATATAGCGATAATCGTCAGTAATATTTTTATCAAGCCCCTTACCGGTCGCACCGCCTATTATTGGCTCATAATACGAACCGATTCCCCAGTCATAAAAAACCTGTTGGCGGATACCTTTTGCTCCAGCGGGATCTATCGCTCTCGCCAAGCGCAATACATTTGTTGGAAAATCCTTGGCGAGATCTTTTTCAGGGCGATTCCATGTACCGTCGGCACAAATAACTATTCGTTTACGCATCAGCCTGCTCCCTGTCTGAATAACGCTAAAAAACCGGTTTTTGCAGTTTACTTGCTCTCTTCTTCCTCGGTGTCACCACCAGCGTCTTTAACAGAATAGTCCTCGGCAAAGACTTCAGCGAGAATTTGCTGCTCGACAGCACTGCGTTGCGGTGTTCGCACCGGAAAACGAACGACTAAATGAATTTCCGCTGCCGTTGGCAGTTGGATGGTGACCCGCGGCTCCACTGAGCTACTCTCCAGACCTCGTTCATAATTCAGCCGCTGCAAATACAAGCGGGCATTTTCCAGATACGGCTGACAATGCTTCGAGGCGGCAGCCAGCAATGCCTGTTGCGCGGCTCGCCAGTTATCGGCACGTTTAAAAGGTACGGTGAAAACATGCAAGACATACTGCCGCGTATAGCTCTCATTGATAACCGGCTCAGAAACAAACAGCGCATTAGGAATAACCGCCATGCGTCCGGTGCGCTGATGCGTCAGTTTGCCAGGCCCGACTTCCAGAATCGTGGTTGCCAGCAGTGTTTGATCGATAACATCTCCCCGAAAATCCTTTATCTGGATACGATCGCCAATATTAAAAGAGCCAGCGCCAGCTTTAAGGATGGAGCCGGTCACACACAGGATCAGTTCTTTGGTAGCGACAACAAATGCCACCGCAATCGCCACCACTGACAGGGCAAGTGTTCGAAGCTCTTCTCCCCAAATCAGGATCAAGCCCAGAATAAAGATCAGAATGATGCCATTGCGGCTTTGTACCAGCCATTTACGACGTAATTCCGAGGCAGCGACAGTTCGGCGGATAAACCGGGAAATCAATGAGTTGAGCACCAGCACGACCAACAGCAACATAAAGCTGCTGCCAAACAGGCTGACAACCGGCGCAAATAAAGCAACCGCGTCTGGCGAGATTCCGAGTTTTTCGAGCATCTGATTTCCTGCTAATCATCCATTAACACCGTCTACGGCCTCCCTCGCTGAAAAGAGAGGTAGACCAACATCAACGCTATTGTATTGCGTTTACAGGCAAATCATGCAACTCCCTTCCAATCGCCATACAACTATCTGCAGCCAGAGATGATGTTTTACACAACCGATTGTCAGCATTTCTGCCACCAATCGGCTTGATGCCCTTTGCAGCCCCCTGTTCTTCGATCATAATCCAGCTGAGGCACACTAACTAAACAAGAGGATCTATTCCGAATGATTAAACGCCCTGATGCAGCAAAACATCTGTTTGTGCTTGATACCAATGTGCTGATGCACGATCCTACCGCCCTGTTCCGCTTTGACGAGCACGATATTTTCCTGCCGATGGTCGTACTGGAAGAACTCGATAAAGGTAAAAAAGGCTTATCCGAAGTATCACGAAATGTACGCCAGGTCAGTCGTTTTCTGGATAGTCTGCTGGAGCAGGCCGCCAGCAACGAGGCAATTAATAGCGGTATTCCGCTGCCAAGCATTAGCGGCAGCGATGTGCCACAGTCCAGTGGACGGTTATTTTTTCAGACGCAACAAATATCAGGTGACTTACCCAAGGAGTTACCCGGTCATCAAGCAGATAATGCCATTTTGGAAGTCGCCACACATCTGCAGAAAACCCGGACGGATACCAATATTATTCTGGTTTCCAAAGATATAAACCTGCGAATCAAAGCTACCATTCTGGGCATTTGCGCTGAAGATTATTATAACGACAAGGTTCTGGATGATGTTGATCTGCTCTACCGGGGAGCCAGTGAGCTGGCTGCTGATTTCTGGGATGATCTGAACCGGCTGGATTCATGGACGCAAGACGGGCGAACCTTTTATCAGGTGGCTGGCGATGCAGTAAAAGACTGGTACCCCAATCAGCTGTTGTATTCTCCCGGTGAAGAAGGCGCTTCTATCGAAGCCATTGTTCGTAGTTGTAAACACGATACGGCAGATATCGAACTCATCCAGGATTATCGGCGGGAAAAGCACGCAGTCTGGGGGATTATGGCGCGTAATCGTGAACAAAACTTTGCGCTGAATCTGCTGATGGATCCGGACATTGATTTTGTTACCTTGCTTGGCCAGGCTGGCACCGGCAAAACCTTGCTGACCTTGGCCGCCGCCTTGACGCAATGCGTTGAACATAAGCGTTATAGCGAAATCGTCATGACCCGGGTGACCGTTCCGGTGGGTGAAGATATTGGTTTTCTGCCCGGTACCGAAGAAGAAAAAATGACGCCGTGGATGGGCGCGCTGATGGACAACCTGGAAGTGCTCAATAAAACGGATGGTGGTGACTGGGGCCGACAAGCGACAAATGATTTACTACAGCGCTGGATCAAAATCCGCTCATTAAATTTCATGCGTGGTCGCACCTTCCTCAATCGCTTTATTATTATTGATGAAGCACAAAATCTGACCTCAAAACAGATGAAAACCCTGATCACCCGTGCTGGTCCCGGCACCAAAATTATTTGCCTAGGCAATATTGCACAGATTGATACCCCATACTTGAGTGAAACCACATCGGGGCTGACCTACGTGGTAGATCATTTCAAAAACTGGGCTCATAGCGGGCATATCACCTTGTTACGAGGGGAACGTTCAAGACTGGCTGACTTTGCTTCAGAAAACTTGTAACCTTCAACTTATCAATAACTTAGTAGTCGGCATAGAGACAACATCTTTATGCCGATTTGCTATCTATCCATATAACACGCAGCAGAAACAGTAAAACCGTTGTGGCAGTAGAAATGGGGGATGAAGACCAATGAACGAGATAACCGACCCAGCCCCAGATCGCCGGGAATTCTTCCGGATTAATGATCGTATGGTGGTGTCTGTTCATCCCATCACTGCCGCGCAAGCTGAAGCAGCGATCCAGGAAACTGTCGACTCCATCACAGAACCGCCTTCTCTCAGCCAGCAAC
>CANRLD010000194.1 GCA_947631375.1 uncultured Methylophaga sp.
TGAAAGGCAAGCCATGCCCAACATCGTGATAAAAACGGCCGCTATCCAGCAAATGACCTCAACCACGGCTGGCCTCCAGTTTTTGTGTTGCATACCCAGCCGTTTTGTTAACGGCGGCTGATTCTCGTTTTTTCAGATATTTCGCCGCATAAATTGCAATGGCGCTACTTACCAATAAACTTAAATCCACACCCGCTACCGGCCAGTAATGAAATGCTGTTTTCAGTAAATGATCGCCAGTGGTCACCCAGTTCAGCAGCACAGCAAGTACGGCGAGCACGGCAAATAAAATGCTTTGTTCGCGCCATGCCGGAGAGATCCGCAGATGGCGCACAGCTGAACTTCGCCAGAAAGCATGTAGCAACATCAGCAACCAGCTTCCCCAGAATACCACCTGTTCCCAATAACCTTTACCCACCATATCGGCTGGTAATAATCGATTGGCAATCAGGATACTCACAGTGGCGACCAGCATACCGGTGATCGTGGTGACAGCAAGCGCATTGACAATCTGGCTGCCGGAACTGCCTTGCAGGGTATGTTGACGTTTACGTTTTTCAACAAAAAACACAAAGCCGGTAGCGATACAAATAGCCCCGGCCAGCCCGCCAAACACATACAACCAGCGTAACAGCCAATGTTCAAAATGTTGTAAATGCAAGCCAGTCAAAAACTCGTTGATTTCAGAAACGGCTGAGCGGGGCGGATCTGCACGCATTAATTCGCCGGTGCTGGCATTAAAATGCATCCCTTCGCCAACCAATGCTACCCGATCACTGCCGGCACGATAAATACTGACATAGCTGTTGGCATCATCCACATGGGTGATTTTCAAAAAGCCTACTTCACCCGGCATATCGCGCTCAGCCCAGCCTTGTTTGGCTTGCTCAACCATGGCATCAATTGATGCCAGACTGGCTGGAACATTGGCACGCTGATGGGGCAGGCCGGTTTCACTGGCTTCAACGATTTCATGATAATCATGTAATGGCTCCAGCTGGGTATGCGTCACCGGAAAAAAGTAGAAGCCGGCAAACACCACCAAACCGGTGAAGGCAAAAAAGAAATGAAATGGTAATGCCACCATGCCAGTGAGGTTATGTAAGTCCAGCACACTGCGTTGTGTCTGTTTCTCCGGGCGGAAAGTGAAAAACTCACGGAAGCGTTTACGATGAATAATCACGCCACTGACCAGTGCCGCCAGCATGATAAAAGCCGCGATACCGACAATATAGATACCAATAGACGCCCAACGCCAGTTAAGGCTGTAATGCATTGGATAAAAAAACTGGCTGCCGATCTTTAACTGATCATCGGGAAACGCCTTACCGCTACGTGGATCAATGGTGGTAAAGCCATGAATATGGTTATGACCTTCCGGATCAAGCGGTTGTGGAACAAGATAACCAGCTCCCATGATTAAAACTGGATCACGGTGCGTGGTATAAGCCCAGAATTCATCTGCAGGTAATTCTGTTCGAGGTGTCATCGGCCCCTGACTCATATCATGCAGCAATGGCATGTTGGTATTGTAGTCCTGCACATTAGGCTCAAGCGAACGCAGAATCGGTAGCAGCATATCGTCAAATGACGGCATCACCTGCGGTTCAAAGCGGCTTTCGGGAATCGACCAGCGATCAATTTCCCGATCAAAAACGGAAAGGCTGCCGAAAAAGAATACCACTATCAAAATAAAGCCCAAGGTCAGGCCGAACCAAGTATGCAGCCAGGCGATTGCCTGTCGAAAGCTACGAAACATGGTTATATTCCTTGTAAAAATGACTGTTGAATAACACCGGCGAGCACGGTCATTATCAGCCCACCTCCAAACAGAACCAGCCACAAGCGAACTAGCCGGTTGCTGGCCATTCCCCACAAAAACAGGCTCAGATAGACCAACAATCCCAGTATCAGCATGGCCATTTCAGCATCATGAAATTCCACGCCCAGCGGTACGAGTGCCGCGATAACGACAGCAATCAAGCCCCAGGTGAACAGATACCCCCCCACTAAACTGGCAAAAATTCGACTGACAATTGGCCACGCAGGAGAGGAAAAATTCGGCATGAGGTTTTTTTACCTGTCTGAAAAACGAAAGTGCCACAGATTATTTGCACATCTGTTAGTGATTAGTATGAGTGCTAAATGATAATAATTAAGATTCACATTATATAGCGATTTTGGCGTAATTAAAAACAAGAAATGTGTCGGTGAAGCATTTACCGTCGTTTGACGACAGCAAGCGTTTAGATAATTTTACCGCTGAAATTGCCAGCGCTACTGACAGGCAACACACGCTCTTACCATCTAGTAAGCGGTACATAATGCTGGCACCGTCTTTATGGTCTTATGAGCGGCAGACGTGTTTTTTATGCGACGATAATGATGCTTTATCTGGTCTCTATTGGTTTATGTTTGCGGTAACTCTGGCTCAGGTATTTAGTGAATTCTGCCAGAAAGAATGGTGCAGTAAATATGTTTAAGCGATTGCGTGACTGGCGGGAAATTCGGCGAATTAAAAGAATGGGGTTTACCGCCGAGCAATGGGAATCCGCTATTGCCGATTGGTCTGTTATGCAGCGTTATCAGGGAGAGGCGCGCGATGCCCTGCGCGAGATGAGTTTTCGTTTTGTCGCTCGCAAAACCTTCCTGTCTGGTGCCGGGTTTCAGTTCACCGATGCGATGTGTTTGAAGATCGCGACCATGGCTTGCGTTCCCATCCTGAATCTTGGTCTTGGCTGGTATGACCATTGGCAGACGATCATTCTTTATGAGGGTGATTTTGTGCCAAACCGGTCTTATCGCAGTGAAGATGGTGTTGTTCATCCAAGAAGTCCAGGCCTGAGTGGTGAAGCCTGGGATCGAGGCCCGGTGATTTTATCGTGGCAGGTGGTTTGTGAGAGTGGGCCGGATACACGTGATGGTAAAGCTAGTAATGTGGTCATTCATGAGTTGGCACATAAGCTTGATATGCTGCGTGATAGTGCCAATGGCGCGCCGCCGATGCACCCCGACATGAGTGCCAGCAATAATCAGCTATTTTTTGCCGGTGGCTTTGACGGCATTCACAAAATCTTCGTTATCCCATGCATTGATTTGACCGGGGCGGGCAATATAGGGCGCGTTAGGAAACAGTTCTTTTAACTCGGGCACTAATGGTCCGTTCGGGCCTTCTTCAAAACTGGTCGTCAGAATGGTGGGCAGATTAAAGTATTTAGCCATATCTGCCAGCACCAGCACATTGTTTTTAAAGCGATCCGGGTCAATATCCCGAACCAGAGATAACAAACCGGTTTGATGATCAACGAGTAAAACAGCGGCATTATTTTTATCAAGACGAATATACGGGGTTTTCATATTGAACTCCTATAATGCGATGAAGTGCGAGAAAAGTG
>CANRLD010000195.1 GCA_947631375.1 uncultured Methylophaga sp.
CCGCGTTCACAGGAACTCAGTACTGTCGTGGTGTTGGTTGCCAGTGCGATAGCGATGTTATTTGTTGGCGATAACCTGATCCGAAGTCTCAGTGAAGTGATGACGCAATCCTTTTCGCTCAGTCGCAAGCTGATTATGGATCCCCACATGATGGCACAACAGCTTATTCTGGCGCTAAAAATTATTGCATTGGATCTCGCCAGCTTTCTGGCAGTAACGTTAATTGCTGCCCTGGCCGCACCCGCTTTAATCGGCGGCTGGAATTTTTCCACGCAGGCGATAGGCGTCAAACTTGAGAAAATGAGTCCATTACGCGGCCTGAAACGTATTTTCGGCCCGCAAGGTCTGGTAGAACTGGCAAAAGCGCTGGGCAAATTTTTACTGGTTGGCAGTATCGGCACTGCTGTTCTGTGGCAACTTCGTGACCGATTATTGACGCTTGGCAGGCAAGAGGTCCATGTCGCCATGAACGAGCTGGGCTCCATCGTGTTGTGGGGGTTTTTAACGATTTGTGCCAGCCTGATATTGATTGCGCTGATTGATGTGCCTTTCCAGAAATGGAATCACATCAAGCAGCTACGCATGACCAAACAGGAGCTTAAAGACGAACATAAGGAAACAGAAGGCAGTCCGGAAGTTAAAGGTCGCATTCGTCGCCTGCAGATCCAGCTGTCTCAACAACGCATGATGCAAGACGTGCCTAAAGCCGATGTGATTATTACCAACCCGACCCACTACGCCGTGGCACTTCGTTATGATCAGTCCAAATCCGGAGCGCCGATTATGCTGGCAAAAGGCGCTGATTTGCTTGCCCAGCAGATCAGAATGGTCGGCGATCATCACGAAGTGCCAATTATCTCTTCTCCGCCCCTGACCCGAGCGGTGTATTACAGCACTGAAATCGGTCAGGAAATTCCACCTGGTCTGTATATTGCAGTAGCCCAGATACTGGCTTTTGTCTTCCAGTTGAGACGTTACAAAAATACCGGCGGTAACAAGCCGAATCTCAATACCGAAGACCTGCCAATACCGGATGAATTCAGACGAGATGAGTAAGCAATGGAGAGTACAACCCTGACAAGCCGTTTTGGCAAGATTATAAACGGTAATGTTGCTACCCCGATGTTAGTGGTAGCACTGCTGGCCATGGTGATCCTTCCCCTGCCCGCATTTATGCTGGATATGTTATTCAGCTTTAATATCGCCCTATCACTGACCATTGTGCTGGCGAGTGTTTATGTCACCAAACCGCTGCAATTTGCGGCATTTCCAACCATTCTGCTGCTGGCAACCTTGCTGCGGCTGGCATTAAACGTCGCTTCTACCCGTATTGTATTGCTTGAAGGTCATACCGGTACCGGAGCAGCCGGACAGGTGATTGAAGCGTTCGGTGAGTTCGTTATTGGCGGAAACTATGCCGTTGGTCTGGTGGTATTTGCCATTCTGGTCATCATTAACTTCATCGTTGTCACCAAAGGGGCAACACGAATTGCTGAAGTCAGTGCCCGCTTTACACTTGACTCCATGCCCGGAAAACAAATGGCGATTGATGCCGATCTGAATGCCGGGCTGATTGATCAGGACGAAGCACGTCGCCGCCGTGAAGAAATCATGCAGGAATCAGATTTTTACGGTTCGATGGACGGTGCCAGCAAATTTATCCGTGGCGATGCCATCGCCGGAATATTAATTCTGTTTATCAACATAATCGCTGGTTTTATTATCGGTGTGTTGCAACATGGTTTGAGTTTTTCAGAGGCAGCGCATAACTATACCATGCTGACTATTGGCGATGGTCTAGTGGCACAAATTCCAGCCTTGTTACTGGCAGCCGCAGCCGGTCTGCTGGTCACCCGCTCCACCAAGGATCAGGACATTGGCGAACAAATTGTTTCTCAGCTGTTTAAAGAGCCAAAAACACTGGCGCTGACTTCCGGGATTATCGGTGGAATGGGCTTGATTCCGGGTATGCCCAACCTGCCATTTCTGTTATTGGCCAGCGTTGGTGGCAGTGCTGCCTGGTTAATGTCGCAGCGTCAAAAAGCCGCCACTTTAGCCGCTGCCGCGCCTTCACCACAAGAAGTAAGCCGCGAGCAGCGTGAACTCAGCTGGGATGATTTAAGTCCAGTTGATCCCATTGGCCTGGAAGTCGGTTATCGCTTGATCCCGCTGGTTGATAAAAATCAGGGCGGCCAATTGATGAACCGCATTAAAGGCATTCGCAAAAAAATTTCCCAGGAAATGGGGTTTTTAATTCCTCCGGTGCATATTCGCGATAATCTGGATCTGCCCCCCACGGCCTATCAGGTAACGTTATTTGGTGTCACTTTTGGCGAAGCAGAGGTTTATCCAGACAGAATGCTGGCCATCAACCCCGGTCAGGTGTTTGCCCAACTGGACGGCATCAGTGTCAAAGATCCTGCTTTTGGCCTGGATGCTGTCTGGATTGAACCCAGCCAGAGAGAGCACGCTCAGGCGCAGGGCTATACCGTGGTTGACGTGGATACTGTCGTGGCAACACATTTAAGCAAGATCCTGCAAAATCATGCGCATGACTTACTGGGACGTGAGGAAGTGCAGCACCTGCTGGATAACCTTGGCAAAGTCGCTCCCAAACTGGTGGAAGGTCTGGTACCCGATACCGTTCCGCTCGGTACCGTACAAAAAGTGCTACAAAACCTGTTACAGGAAAATATTCCAATTCGGGATATTCGCACCATCAGCGAAGCCATTGCCGAGCAGGCAGTACGCAACCCTGATCCGGATGCAATCACTACCGCAACCCGCATGGCGTTATCACACTCTATCGTGCAACACATTAACGGCACGCAGTCTGATCTGCCAATCATTACCCTTGATCCAGAGCTGGAACAGATATTGCTTAGAACATTACAAGCATCTGGAGAAGGTGGTGCCAGTCTGGAGCCTGGGCTTGCAGAGAATATGCATCGTAATTTACAAGACGCTGCCCAGCGGCAGGAAATGGCTGGAGAGTCTGCAATCCTGGTAGTTCAGGCCGGACTAAGAGGCTGGATATCCCGTTTCATTCGTCATGCTATTCCGGGACTGCATGTGCTGTCCTATAACGAAATTCCGGATGACAAACAAATTCGTATCGTGGCAAACGTGGGTCGATAACAACAGGGTGATATGATGAAAATTAAACGTTTCCAAGCTGCAGATGTACGCCAGGCAATTCGCGAAGTGCGAGAGGTCCTGGGACCAGACGCCGTTATTCTCTCCAATACCCGGGTCGATGGTGGTATCGAAATCGTTGCGGCAACAGATTATGACGAAACGCAATTTCGCCGCCAAACAACGGTAACTGCGCCGCGGCCTGCTGCAGAACCCAAAATCGAAATAGATCCCGAACAACCTGCT
>CANRLD010000196.1 GCA_947631375.1 uncultured Methylophaga sp.
CCTGGAAGACTGATTATCCGATGACTCAAGTAAACAATCCAGAGCATCCCTGTGAGCCGGAGTTAACGGGGCATTCAGGGTCTGAAACACGATTTTATCGCCGCCTGCCATGGCCTCAGCACAGGAACGCTCCACGACATCAATCGAGGGGATTATCACGTTGTTCTGCCGGAGCCAGACCAGTAGTTCTTCGGCCAGGAGAATACCTTTATCGGTGCGCGTCGCCATCGGCAGCAGGTGTGTAATACAGTCCTGCTGTATTTTGCCGGTGAACGCTTTTAAGCCAAGATAGCGGTACAGTTCGGTTAAATGTTCGCGTCGCGTGGTTTCCCTGCCGGAAAGGTAAGCTGGCCAGAGATCCCCGGTAAGTTTTAGCCTGCTGGCGATATGCTTCAGCAGCATATCAGAGGGTGGGATTTTTTTATCCGGGGTAAAGCCGACATTTTTCAGATAGCAAAGAAGGACGGCAAAACCAAAACGGCTGGCAGGTTTACGGTGGGCACTGATAAGTGCCAGATCATGTTCACTGAAATACGCCATCCGGGTCAGCGTTAACTCTTCGTCCGGTAATGCCAGTAATGATTCTCTTTCCGACAGAGAAAGAATCTGCCTCCTTGCCATATAGTTTCCCTCGTAAATTATCCGATGCGGTATTTTTAACAGAAATGCTTATCGCATAAGGGTACACCTTGACGCCACAACCAAAACGTGACGGCACACGATAAATGACATAACCTATATGCGATAGAATAAATGCAATAACCTAAATGCGATAACGCGGTGGGAAAATGTTCATCAGAGCTTATTTAAGGGCATCGACGGAAGACCAGTTCGCCGATCGGGCAAAAGAGATGCTGGAGCAGTTCGTCCAGGAACGGGGGCATAAAATCGCCAGCTACTACCGGGAAAATATCAGTGGCACAAAACTTGAGCGCCCGGAACTAGGGCGCTTACTGATGGACAGTCACCACAATGATATTTTATTGGTCGAGCAGATAGACCGTCTGACACGTCTCAGCAACAGCGACTGGATGACGCTAAAAAAACAGATAGAACAACATGAGCTGCGAATTGTCAGTCTTGATGTGCCCACATCATGGCAGGCACTGTCAGATAAGGACCCTTCGCAGGCCGACCCGATAACCCGCGCAGTAATAACCGCCATCAATAACATGCTTATCGATCTGATGGCCGCAATGTCACATAAGGACTGGCTGAGCCGCCGCCAGCGGCAAAAACAGGGAATCGAGCGGGCTCATACAATTGGAAAGTACCGGGGTAAGCAGGCCGATCAGGAACGGCATCAGAAAGTCCTGTACTACCGGCAGGTAAAGAAACTGAGTATCCGGGAAACGGCGGATGCTACAGGCTACAGTGCTTCACAGGTTTGCCGGATACAAGCGCTTCATAAAAATAATGAAACTGCCTGAAAGGCTGGAATAACGGTGTTTATTTGCAGTCATGGCCTAATAGTTAGCGCCCTGTAACAACTTTTGTGATTAGCAGCCTGACGCATCATCTATGTAAGGAAAGTCCGCTGTGTGCCAGGAGCGGAAGTAGTCAATATTGTTATCTGTATGAATTTAAAAGGAACAGTGAAGTGGTCAATAAAAATTGGTCACCGTTTTAGAGTTTTCCCAATATAATCGTTCTGATTCATTGGGCGTTAAGCCACCGTTATATTGATGGGGTCTAAGCTGGCTATAATACCCGATGATATATCGTGTTATTTCTTGCTGTGCTTCTATAAAATTACGGTAGCCTAAAGTGGGTATCCATTCTGTCTTTAAACTTCGAAAGAATCGCTCCATCGGCGCATTATCCCAACAATTACCTCGCCGAGATAAACTTTGCTTTATCTGATAACGCCATAATAATTGGCGATATTGCCGGCTTGTATAATGACTGCCTTGATCTGAATGAAACAACATATTTCTTGGCTTACCTCTTGATTCAAATGCCATTGATAATGCTTTTCCCGTTAGTTGGCTATCAGGTGAAAATGACATCGCCCAACCAACGGGCTTTCGAGCAAATAAATCCATCACGACAGCAAGATACATCCAGCGGTTACCTGACCAAATATACGTTACATCACCCACCCAAACTTGGTTTGGTTCCGTGACCGCAAATTGGCGCCCGAGATGATTCGGTATTTCAACGTGCTCCTGAGTTGCTTTTTTATATCGATGCTTTGGTGTTTGGCAACTCACTAAACCAAGTAATTTCATCAGCTTAGTTGCACGATAGCGCGTTAAAGGAACCTGTTTGGTATTCGATACCATGTCAGCAATAGTCCGAGCACCGGCAGAACCGTGACTGTTTTCATGAGCTTCTCGAACAAGCGCCCGGAGCCGAGTTTGCTCCGCGGATGGCGTTTTTGTACGATGATGCCAGTATTGATAGCTACTGCGATGAACCCCGAACACGTTACACAGTTGTTTAATACTAAAGCGCCGGCTGAGTTTCTCGATCAACGAGAATTGTTCAGAGAGTCGGACATCACCAGCGCTGTAGCCTTTTTTAAGATCTCATTATGTTCTTCAAGTCGCGCGATTTTCTTTTTCAATTCACGGATTTCAACCTGCTCAGGCGTCATGGGTGACGCTTCCGGTGAAATGCCTTTGCGTTCTAGCTTGAGTTGCCGAACCCATTTGTCCATGGTTGATTTACCGACGCCCATCGCGTTGGCGGCGTCGACCACGGAATAGTTTTGGTCAAGCACCAGTTGAGCCGCTTCAAGTTTGAATTCAGCACTGAAAAGCCGTCTTATTCGTTTTGCCATCATTGTCACCTATCTGTTTGTGAGGTGATGATATCACCTCTGAGTTGGTGACCAAATTAACTATGCCACTTCACAGGTCAATCTGTTATGTCATACTTGTTTCTTTTTGAGCATGTAGTAGATTATAGATGGTTATTCATTATAAAGAGAGTGTTAGCGTGTCTATCCTTCATCCAACTTTGGAAAATATACTCCGTTTAAAGGTTGCGCCCACCTCTGGTGAGCTTCACTTGTTAAACCACTTTACGGAGAACTTGGATGATAGCTACGAAATTTTCTTTAATCCATTTATTGATGGGGATCGTCCTGATTTTATTATTCTAAAAAAACACACGGCAATTTTTATTGTTGAGGTGAAGGATTATAACCTAGTTAATTATAATGTGGATGCTTTTAATAAATGGCAAGTTAGTTCTGAAAAAGGGGTGTCAAAGATTTTATCACCTCAATCACAAGCTTTCAGGTATAAGTCAAATTTATATAATCTACATTTACCAATATTAGGTCTATCTAAAAAACCGCAATTTTTTTAACATTGTTCAGCCGTTCGTTTACTTACATAGAGGAAATAAAGCCAATATAG
>CANRLD010000197.1 GCA_947631375.1 uncultured Methylophaga sp.
TGCCTTGCGCTGCCAGACTTACCTCGCTTTGCCGGGATGATTTCTTGCAATATCAGCGGGCATTCACGGGGCATTCGCCGCGCATACTCATTGTAACCTTCGGTCACCCACTGCGGCATTTTCTGGCCGACCGCGACCAAACTCAACTTCATTCACTATCCGCTGAAGCAATTGGTGTCGCTTCAGCAACTGTCCATAATTTTTCCAGGTTGTACATCGCTCTGGTTTGCGGGGTCATGATGTGGGTAATCACATCACCCAAATCGACCAGCGCCCATTCACCAACATCTTCACCTTCAACCCCTAAAGGTTGTATACCGGCTGCTTTCGCCTGCATCGTCACCTCATTGGCCAAGGCTTTAACTTGTCTGGTCGACTTGCCGGTAGCAATGATCATCACATCCGTGACATCGGTCATTCCCGTCACATCCAGCACAGTGATATCTTCAGCTTTAACATCTTCCAGCGCATCAATAACTAATAATTTCAGTTGCTCAGCCTTCATAGGCACTCCAATAAATAAATTTCATCATTCAAGTTTAACGCATGTCGCGTTGTTGGTCTGTGACAGCTTCAGGCAAAGCCTCTGCCAGCATTGCCGGAAACCAGTGGCTGGTTTTCCCTGTTATAAAGTAAGCGGTCAACCCTACCCACTCCCGCCAGGCTGTTTCCAGCTTTTCTAATTGTTCATATAACGCAAAGTTTATTTTCCGCATATCGGCTTTCTGGCTACGGTAATCGACCGGATAAGGGATGACAGTAACTCCCTGCTTTTCCGCAATCCCGATTGTTCGTGGCATGTGATAAGCGGAAGTCACTAACAAATAAAGACCGTTTCGCTTTGGCAAAACGGTCTTTAATCGTAAAAAGTTTTCATGGGTATTACGCGACTGTGACTCAATGATCAGCCGTTGTTCATCAATGCCAATCCAGGTCAGCAATTGACGATTAAGCTGTGCAGGCGTTTCTCCCGCATCAAAGCGCAAGGCGTTATTACCCCCAGTAAAAATAACCGGCACCTGCGGATATTTCCCTGCCAGGTAGGCCGCACCAAAGTAACGATCGCCCGCCTCTCCCGTTTGGGGCTGCTGCCAACTGATGGTGGTTGCTATATCTTCTCCACCGCCCAATACAATAATGCCGTCAATCGTTGACGGCAGCTGTTGCGGTGGCTGGATACGCTTTTCCAATGGTTGTATTAACCAGTCGCCCACCGGCATCACCATCAAGGACAGATATATCAGACTGGTTGGCAATAACACTTTAAGTGCCCGTTGCCGATAACCCACCAGCAGAAACAGAGTGCCGAGAATCACTAACAGACTGAGTAACATCGTCGGGCTGAGCACAACCCAGGCTACTTTAGAAAATACAAAAAAAAGCTGATCCATCAATGCTTACTGGTCTGCTTTTCGGTAAAGCGCCAATTGTTCAATCAGCGCAATCACTGCTTCCGGTAACAAGAAATTAACCGCCGTGCCGGCAGCCAGCGCTTGTCGAATCTGCGTCGCAGAAATCGCCAGCGGCGTAACCGTTAATGGCCAGATCTTACCAGCAGGCAAATAGCGATCATCCGCTGCAGCCAAATGCTGCTGATACCAGTTTTGCATATTGTTATCGTGGTTTAAGCTCTCATCAGCACGCTGCACCACGACAATATGCGCCAACTGTATAATCTGTTGCCAGCGTGACCAGCTCGACAAACCACGAAACGCATCTGTTCCCAAAATCAAAAACAATGGATTATCACTAAACTGCTCACGCAGGCTGAGCAAAGTATCTACTGTAAAAGAAGGGCCTTCGCGGTGCAGCTCACGGTCATCGACCACCAGCTGTGGGACAGACTTTACCGCGAGTTCCAGCATCAAACGCCGGAGCTGCGCGCTGGCCACCACCTGCTGTCGATGCGGCGGCACCGCACATGGAATCAAGCGCACATGATCCAGCTCCAACTGCAGGCACACTTCCAGCGCAGAACGTAAATGTCCGAAATGAACCGGATCAAAGGTTCCTCCTAAAATGCCAATACCATGAGGATTACTTTCTGATCTGGCCACTACCAAACACTATCCATTTTTGTGACGTTAAACCGTTCAAACCAACAGGGCCCCGCGCATGTAGTTTATCAGTGGAAATACCGATTTCGGCTCCCAGCCCATACTCAAATCCATCGGCAAAACGAGTAGACGCATTAACCATCACTGAACTGGAATCAACTTCCTGAAGAAAGCGCTGTGCGGTGGTGTAGTTCTCTGTGACAATTGTTTCAGTATGCGCAGAACTATGCCGGTGAATATGCGCAATTGCCGCGTCACTGTCTGCTACCACTTTTATCGACAAAATCGCTGCCAGATACTCAGTATCCCAATCAGCCTCTGTTGCCGCCTTTATTGCCGGTAATATTGCCATGGTTACAGGACACCCCCGAAGTTCAACCCTCTCGGCAATAAAGCGTTGCGCCATTTTAGGCAGAAAATGTTCAGCGATATCAGCATGTACCAGCAGCGTTTCCATTGCATTACAGACACCATAACGATGGCATTTGGCGTTGAAGGCAATTTCTTCCGCCATCGTCAGCTCGGCGTCCACATCAACGTATACATGACAGATGCCGTCTAAATGCTTGATAACCGGGACCCTGGCCTGTGTACTCACGCGCTCAATCAAGGTCTTGCCACCGCGCGGTACAATCACGTCCACATACTCTGGCATGGTGATAAGTTGTCCAACCGCTTCTCTGTCAGTGGTTTCTACCACTTGTACCGCTGTCACTGGCAGACCTGCCTGTTGTAAACCTTGATGAATGCAAGCGGCAATTGCCTGATTAGAATGGATAGCCTCACTACCACCACGCAAGATAGTCGCATTACCGGATTTCAGACAAAGCCCGGCGGCATCTGCCGTCACATTGGGGCGTGATTCATAAATAATACCGATAACCCCCAGTGGTACCCGCATTTGTCCTAACTGGATCCCCGATGGCCGGTAACGCATATCGGTAATCTCACCAATCGGATCTGCCAATGCAGCAATTTGTTCCAACCCTTCTGCCATCGCTTCAATACGAGCATCGGTCAACGTCAGACGATCCAGCATGGCCGCATCCAGCCCTTTGTCTTTACCGACAAGCAGATCCTGTTGATTGGCAGCTTTCAAACTATCGGCCTGTTGACGGATGATATTGGCAATCGTCAATAGTGCTGTGTTTTTCACATTGGTTTTGCTGCGGGCCAACACGCGGCTGGCCTCACGCGCTTGTTGCCCCAGCTTTTGCATATAGGCTGCAACTTCCACAACGGATCTCCTTATGAGTCTGTTTTCTGCTGTTATACCTGCTGTAATTGCATTGGCACA
>CANRLD010000198.1 GCA_947631375.1 uncultured Methylophaga sp.
TTTTATAATTTACACACAGAAGAAAAACTCAATGTCGTCTACTGGCAAAATGACCAGTATCAAGCAGATGCGCTCACAGCCATTAACCGGGTGCTGCGCGATCATCGCAATGACAAGCAGGCGGCCATCGATCCACAACTGCTGGAGTTACTGTTTCTGTTGCAGCAAAAAGTGCAAAGCAAGCAACCCTTTCATGTTATTTCCGGCTACCGCTCCCCCGCCAGCAATGAATTACTGCGAAAAAGCAGCAGCGGTGTTGCCAAGAAAAGCTATCACACACTTGGTATGGCGATAGATATACGGTTACCAGACATCGAACTGGACGTCCTGCGCGATGCCGCTATTGAACTGAATGGCGGTGGTGTTGGTTACTATCCCGAATCAGACTTTATTCACCTGGATAGCGGCCCGGTGCGGCAGTGGTGAGTCAGTTTTGGGTTATTTGCTGCATCAACCTTTGCGCCTGCTGATAAAAAACCATCATCTGCGTTTTATATTGCCCACTAAATTGCTGATGCTCATGCTGCATTTGTTGGTGCTGTGTCTGCAACCCATCGTGCACCTCATGTAATTGCCAGACATCCAGATAACGCTCATCGTCCGGCAAGTCACTAGCGCCAAGCCCATATTCATAGCGGTTAATCATTTGCTCATGCTGCATAATCAACGACACATGCTGCTCAAGTTTGATAGTGTGTTCCGGTAAACTACGTTCAAGTTTATATAACAATGCCGTGAGCTGTTGCGTCTGGTGAACCCAGAAGTCGACCTCTGCCAGCCAGTCTGAATGCTCCTTTCGCCATTGCTTGATTTCTTTTTTAAACTGCTGGATTTCATTCATTGTTCACCCCGCTGTGCCAAGCGTTGAACTATTTACTGCCTGCTACCGGCATCCTGTCAAGCAAACATTCACGGTCTGGTTATTTCCCTGTAAAATATGAGGATTTTTCACTTGTTACGGGACATGTCATGACACAAATCGTGGTCTGTGCGCTTTATAAATTTGTCGCCCTGGACGATTATCCGGCGCTGAAACCACCCTTGCTAAAGTTCATGCTCGATCAACAGGTTCGTGGCACCTTGTTGCTGGCCAAAGAAGGCATTAATGGCACAGTAGCAGGATCACGTGCAGCGATTGATGCACTACTTGACTACCTGCGTGCCGATCCTCGGTTACAAACGCTGAGCTACAAAGAATCCTATACTGATACGCCGCCATTTTTACGCAGTCGCGTGAAACTGAAACGCGAAATTGTTACGATGGGCGTAGAAGGAATAGATCCCAGACACTCTGTCGGTACCTATGTCAAACCGACGGACTGGAATCAATTAATAAGCGATCCACAGGTATTACTGATAGATACGCGCAATGATTACGAAATACAGGTCGGCAGCTTTAAAAACGCCGTAAACCCCGAGACCGAAAGCTTTCGTGAGTTTCCAGAATACGTTAAACAACACCTGGATCCCCAAAAACACAAAAAGGTTGCTATGTTTTGTACCGGCGGAATACGCTGCGAAAAATCGACAGCCTATCTGAAGGAACAGGGTTTCGAAGAAGTTTTTCACCTGGAAGGAGGCATCCTGAAATACCTAGAAGAAGTGCCGGAACAGGAATCGCTCTGGGAAGGTGAGTGCTTTGTTTTTGATGAACGCGTCACGGTGAATCATCAGCTGGAAAAAGGCGATTATGATCAGTGCCATGCCTGCCGGTTGCCGATCACTGAAGAAGACAAACAAAGTGACAAATATCAACGTGGTATCTCCTGCCCACATTGCTTTGACAAAACCAGTGCCGATCAAAAGGCACGTTATGCTGAACGTGAAAAACAGGTACAACTGGCACTTAAACGCGGTGAAGCGCATATTGGTACTGAATCCAATGATGCAGCACAACAACACCGCCGCGAAAAATTACGCCGCAAACAACAGGACAGGCTTGCCGCCCAGAAAAAACATCACCGATGAAATCAATTACAAGCTTACTACTCTATCTGCTATTTCTACCGCTGGCGTTCGCCCAACACCCCGGCGGCCAGGCAGCCATTGCGTCAGCACACCCGCTGGCAACACAGGCAGGCTTTGAAATTCTGCAGCAAGGCGGTAATGCGTTTGATGCAGCGATAGCCGTCAGTGCAGCACTTGCCGTGGTAGAGCCTGCTGGTTCAGGCTTGGGTGGCGGTGGCTTCTGGTTACTGCATCGCGAGGCGGATCAGCACCAAATCATGTTGGACAGTCGTGAAACAGCACCAGCCAACGCACACCGCGATATGTATCTGGATGATAATGGTGAAGTTGTCCGCGACTTATCACTCAATGGCCCTTTAGCCGCCGCGATTCCCGGCACACCGGCCGCACTGGATCACCTCAGCCAACACTACGGTAATTTGCCCTTATCAACGAGCCTGGCACCAGCGATTCGTTATGCCAGAGAGGGATTTGCGGTAACACCACGCTATCAGCGATATATCAACTCCCGAAAACAGGCATTTAATGCAGAGGCCAGCGCTATTTTTCTGCATGATGAGGATGTTCCACCGCTAGATTCTCTTATTCTCCAGCCGGAACTGGCCAACACCCTGGAAGCAATCGCTCGCCACGGCCGTGACGGCTTTTATCAGGGAGAAATCGCCAGACAAATGATTGAGGCCGTGCAAAACGCAGGCGGAATCTGGCAGCAACAGGATTTGGCAAATTATCAATTAAAAATCCGCGAGCCAATTATCACCCGTTTCGATGATTACAACATCACGCTGGCTTCCCTCCCATCCGCAGGGGGGCAATTGATCAGCCTGATCCTGAATCAGTTGAAAACATTGAATTATCTGTCAGCCAGTGATCAGCAGCAGCGGCATTTTCTGATTGAAGCCATGCGCCGGGCTTATCGGGAACGTACCGTTCATTTGGGAGACAGTGACTTTGTTGATGTTCCAGCGCATTTGACGGATCCGCTTTACGCCGCACAAATCGCCGCTGATATTAATGCTGATACCGCTAGCCAAAGCGATGCGTTAACGGACGATTTCAGTGGTAAAGGTGAAGATACCACCCACTTTTCCATCATCGATCAGCATGGCAACCGCGTCTCGGCCACGCTGAGCATTAACTTTCCTTTTGGTAGCGGGTTTGTCGCTGGTAATACGGGTGTATTACTCAATGATGAGATGGATGATTTTTCTGCTGCACTTGGTCGTCCCAATGCTTATCAACTGGTGAGCGAGTCAGCTAATGGTATTGAAGCAGGAAAGCGGCCACTGTCGAGCATGACACCTGCTTTTGTCGAAAATGCTGACACGTTATTAATCATCGGAACACCGGGGGGCAGCCGCATC
>CANRLD010000199.1 GCA_947631375.1 uncultured Methylophaga sp.
TGCCGCTATCCTGCTGACTGTAATGCTCAGCCAGTCGCTTGATATTATTGGCATCCAGCAACATCCGCTCCACAATCTTCAACATTTCCTTGCCGGGTTCGGTCAAACCTGTCAGTCGTTTTCCCTTTCGTACGTACAGTTCGACACCCAGTTCTTCTTCCAGATCCTTGATATGCTTCGACACACCTGACTGGGAGGTAAATAAATGATTAGCTACCTCTGTCAAATTAAAGTTGTGACGCACCGTTTCGCGAATAATTTTTAACTGTTGAAAGTTCAAGCGTGAATATCCTTAATTGCCGCCATCACGATGAAACAGCTTTATTTTTGATGGCACCAGCTTCACCAGTTGACCGTTGGTCAGAGACAATTCCGCCAGCCGCTGCGGGCTCAGCTCCACCTCAAAATGCTGATCAGCCGCGCCATTAACACCGTCCAGTTCCACACGGGAATTTAAACCAAAGGACAGAACACGGTTCACTCTGGCAGATAAACCATTGACTTGCTGCACATCCGTGACGATATCCAATTCATGTGGACGGGCGAAAGCATAGACTTCAGCGCCCGGCGCGTAATTTTCACCCAGATCATGCAGCACCTCGTCTCCTACATGCAGATGTCCATCATTTATTCGACCATGGAACAGATTTACCGAACCCAAAAAACCATAAACAAAGGGCGTTTTCGGCTGGTTATAAACTTCATCCGGTGTCCCCACCTGCTCTACTTTTCCGTGATCCATTAACACCACTCTGTCAGCAACTTCCAGTGCCTCTTCCTGATCGTGGGTGACAAAAATAGAGGTAATATGCAACTCGTCATGCAGTTTTCGTAACCAGCGGCGTAATTCCTTACGCACCTTGGCATCCAGCGCGCCAAACGGCTCATCGAGCAATAATACCCGTGGTTCTACCGCCAAGGCTCTTGCTAGGGCGATTCGCTGCCTTTGTCCACCTGATAACTGTGATGGGAACCGATCAGCCAGCCAATCCAATTGCACCAGCTGCAGTAAATGATGCACTTTTTCAGCAATCAGCTGCTCACTAGGTCTTGATTTGCGTGGTTTCATTCGCAGGCCAAAGGCAACATTATCAAACACCGTCATATGCTTAAATAATGCGTAATGCTGAAAGACAAAACCCACCTGTCTCTCGCGGACATGGGTATCCGATGCATTTTCACCGTCCAGAACCACCGAGCCGGAATCAGCTTGTTCCAGCCCGGCGATAATCCTCAGTAAGGTGGTTTTGCCACAGCCGGATGGCCCTAAAAGTGCCACCAACTCGCCGGAAGCAAAGTTCAGTGAAATATCTTGCAGCGCTGTGAAAGTGCCAAACTGCTTATGCAGATTTTTAACTTCTATACTCATTAATTCGTCATCTCTTTAAAATTAGTGTGCCGAGGCGCTGCCAGCCGAGCGATACTCAATCCATGTTTTAATCACCAGCGTGAGTAATGCCAGTAATGCTAGCAATGACGCCACCGCAAACGCTGCCGCAAAGTTGTATTCGTTATAGAGAATTTCAACGTGCAGCGGAATAGTATTGGTTTGCCCGCGAATATGCCCGGAAACCACTGAAACCGCACCAAACTCCCCCATCGCTCGCGCATTACATAAAATCACGCCATACAGCAAACCCCACTTAATATTAGGCAAAGTCACGTACCAGAACGTTTTCCAGCCGCTTGCGCCGAGGACAACAGCCGCTTCCTCTTCTTCCTTTCCTTGTGCCTGCATCAGCGGGATCAGTTCTCGGGCAATAAACGGAAACGTCACAAAGATCGTGGCCAAGACAATCCCCGGTACCGCAAAAATAATCTTGATGTCGTGAGCAGCCAGCCAGCTGCCAAACCAGCCGTTAGCACCAAATACCAATATATAAACCAGCCCCACAACCACCGGTGAAACGGAAAAAGGCAAGTCGATAAAGGTAATCAGCAGCTGCTTGCCTCTAAACTCAAACTTGGCAATGGCCCAGGCTGCTGCCACACCAAACACCAGATTCAATGGCACTGAAATAAATGCCGTTAATAATGTCAGTTTGATGGCTGATAACGCATCCGCATCGGTTAACGCCAGCCAGTAAACATCCAGACCTTTACGCAGTGCTTCGGTGAAAACAGCCACTAACGGCAACACTAAAAACAAGCCGAAAAATGTCAGGCCAATGGTGATTAAACTGATTTTTATCCAGAGCGCTTCGCGGGTGGCCACATTTTTTTCATATTTTGTCTGCCCCCCCCGTCTCGTATTGATCAGGGACTGTTGCCCATCAACGGACTTGTCAACTATTATGTTACTCACCTAGCGATCCCTCCCGGTACGCTTTCCGGCCCATGCTTGCAGGGCATTAATAATCAATAACATGGCAAACGACACCACCAGCATGACAGCGGCAATTGCTGTTGCCCCGGCATAGTCATATTGTTCCAGCTTGGTAATGATCATTAACGGTGTAATTTCTGACACCATCGGGATATTACCGGCGATGAAAATAACCGAACCATATTCCCCAACTGCTCGGGCAAACGCTAACGCAAAGCCGGTCATCAAGGCAGGCAGCAAAATCGGCATCAACACATAGCGAAAGGTTTGCCAACGATTCGCACCCAGGCTGGAAGCAGCTTCCTCCAGTTCTGTTTCCAAATCCTGCAATACCGGCTGCACCGTACGCACCACAAATGGCAAACCGATAAAGACCAGCGCCACCAGAACGCCCAACGGGGCAAAGGCCACTTTTATTCCCAGCGAGCCTTGAATAAACTGCCCCAGCCAGCCGTTTGGCGCATATAAAGCCGTTAATGCGATACCTGCCACCGCCGTCGGCAAAGCAAAAGGCAAATCGATCAAGGCATCGACAATCTTCTTGCCCGGAAAGGAGTAACGCACCAGGATCCAGGCCAGCATCAGCCCAAATACCGCATTAATTGCGGCGGCCGCCAGCGAAGCACCAAATGAGAGCTTATAAGAAGCCACCACCCGCGGTGCGGTCACAATGCCCCAGAATTCAGTCCAACTTAATTGACTGGTAAAAATGAATACGGCGCTCAATGGAATCAGTACGATTAATGACAGGTACACCAAGGTGAAGCCCATCGACAGGCCAAACCCCGGCAACACTGAAAAGGATTTCACCTTGGCCATTACTGATTCACCATGATTTGATCAAAAAGCGCCCCATCAGCAAAGTGCTGCGTCTGAACCTTTTCCCAGCCGCCCAGGGTGTCTTCCACCGTAAACGTGTTTATCAGTGGATACTGATGCTGGTATTTCGCCAACACTTTTTCATA
>CANRLD010000200.1 GCA_947631375.1 uncultured Methylophaga sp.
ATACCGGTGCGCACAAGGTAAATAACACGATTGGTCAGGCGTTACTGGCCAAACGAATGGGGAAAAAACGGATTATCGCCGAAACCGGTGCCGGACAACATGGTGTTGCCACGGCGACCGTTGCTGCTCGACTTGGCATGGAGTGCGTGGTCTATATGGGCGCGGAAGATGTGGCTCGCCAGGCACAAAATGTATACCGGATGAAACTGTTGGGAGCTGAAGTTGTGCCTGTCGAGTCCGGGTCGAAAACCCTGAAAGACGCGTTAAACGAGGCGTTGCGCGATTGGGTCACTAATGTCGACGAGACTTTTTATATTATTGGCACAGTCGCTGGGCCACATCCGTATCCGGCCATGGTGCGGGACTTTCAGTCGGTAATTGGTCGTGAAGCACGCCAGCAAATGCTCAACGCGACAGGAAAACTGCCTGACACGCTGATTGCCTGCATTGGTGGTGGTTCCAATGCGATTGGTCTGTTTTATCCATTTATTGAAGATGAATCGGTCACGATGATTGGCGTTGAAGGCGCCGGACATGGGCTGCAAACTGCTCAGCATTCAGCGCCATTATGTGCGGGTGTGCCAGGTGTGCTGCACGGCAACCGTACTTATCTTATCCAGGATGAACACGGGCAAATCACTGGAACACATTCGATTTCTGCTGGTTTGGATTACCCCGGCGTAGGACCTGAGCACGCCTGGCTGAAAGATATTGGCAGAGCCCAATATGTGTCGATAACGGATACAGAAGCGCTGGCTGCATTCCACGAGCTGACGCACACCGAAGGTATTATTCCCGCGTTGGAAAGCAGTCATGCGCTGGCATATGCTTCGAAGCTGGCACCAACCATGACGCCCGAGCAAAGTATTCTTGTTAATCTTTCAGGGCGCGGCGATAAAGACATGCATACGGTTGCGGCGATGGCTGGACTGAACTTCTGAGGAATAAAAAATGAGTCGTATTACAGCGTGTTTTGCACGTCTGCAAGGTGAGGGACGAACAGCACTGATTCCTTATGTGAGTGCAGGCGATCCGGAACCGTGGGTAACGGTGCCGTTATTACATGCCCTGGTCGAAGCCGGAGCCGATATCATTGAAATAGGCGTGCCATTTTCAGACCCGATGGCAGATGGCCCCATCATTCAAAAAGCCTGTGAACGTGCGTTAAGTAATGGTGTATCGCTTGATGGCGTGCTTGATATGGTGAAGCAGTTTCGCGATAAAAATAGCGATACGCCCATTGTATTGATGGGCTATGCTAATCCACTGGAAGCGATGGGCTATGAGGTGTTTGCCAAAAAGGCACAGGCAGTTGGTGTGGACGGCCTGCTAACGGTTGATATGCCGCCCGAAGAGAGTGCAGAACTGAAAGCCTTGATGGATGCCCATGAAATTGACACGATTTTTCTGGTTGCGCCAACGACTTCGGTTGAGCGGATAAAGAAAATTGCCGAATATGCCAAAGGATTTGTCTATTACGTTTCAATCAAAGGTGTCACCGGTACGGCTGTACTGGATATCAATGATGTGGCTGCCAAGCTGGAAGAAATTCGCCAACATACTGCCTTGCCTGTTGGCGTAGGATTTGGCATTAAGGATGGCCACTCTGCAGCTGCTGTTGCACAAGTCGCTGACGCTGTTGTTGTTGGCAGCACTTTGGTTCGTTGTATTGAAGAGTATGCAAACCGCCCGCAGGAGTTGCCTGCTGCGGTGGCGAGTGTCCTGGCTGAAATGCGCCGCGCGATTAACGCGTGCGATGTTGTCAGTGCGACAGTCCAGAAATAAGAGATAAGGTGACAAAAAAATGAGTTGGTTTGAAAGATTACTTCCGTCGAAAATTCGTACCAGCGGCCGTAGCCGCTCCATACCCGAAGGGGTTTGGTGCAAATGTCCTGCCTGTGACAATGTGCTGTATCGCGCCGAGCTGGAACGCAATCAGATGGTTTGCCCAAAATGCGATCATCACCAGCGCATTAATGCGCGAGTGAGACTGGAAAGTTTTCTGGATGAAGCAGATCGCCAGGAAATCGGCACGGAAGTAAAACCGGTTGATATGCTGAAATTCAAGGACAGCAAGCGTTATCGTGATCGTATCGTCCAGGCACAAAAAACCACTGGAGAAAATGATGCATTGCTGGCCATGCAGGGAACCTTGAAAGGTTTGCCTGTAGTGGCTGTTGCCTTTGATTTCAGCTTTATGGGGGGATCAATGGGGTCGGTTGTGGGTGAGAAGTTTGTGCGTGCAGCCAAGATTTCATTGGAAAAGAAACTCCCATTGATTTGTTTTTCTGCCAGTGGTGGTGCACGGATGCAGGAAGGGTTGTTTTCATTAATGCAAATGGCCAAAACCAGTGCTATTTTGGCGCAACTTGAATCTGCCAGTATCCCATTTATCTCGGTGATGACAGATCCGACGATGGGTGGCGTTTCTGCCAGTTTGGCAATGCTTGGCGACATTAATGTTGCCGAACCCAATGCGTTGATTGGTTTTGCCGGTCCACGGGTGATAGAGCAAACCGTGCGTGAAAAACTACCTGAAGGTTTTCAACGTAGTGAGTTTCTGCTGGAGCATGGCGCTATTGATATGATTATTGATCGTCGCGACATGCGTGATCGACTCAACAACTTGCTCACAATGATGCAATTTCGTACTGCGGTATAAAACCGTTTATGCGCTTTAACAGCTTGCCGCAGTGGCTGGCATGGCAAGAGCACCTTCATTTCACTGAAATTGATCCGGGGTTAGATCGTATTCGTATCGTTTGGCAACGGTTATATCCGAACCAGACCTTACCGTTTCGGGTTGTGACAGTTGCTGGCACTAATGGCAAAGGTTCATCAGTTGCTTTATTGAGTTCGATTCTTGCCGCTGCAGGTTATCGTACCGCCTGTTATACCTCGCCGCATTTGCTGCAGTATAACGAGCGTATTGTTGTTGATGGCAGCCCTGCCACGGATGAGCAGATCTGTGAAGCATTTGATCGTATAGATCGTGTCCGCGACGAAGTATCACTAAGTTATTTCGAGTTTGCCACGCTGGCGGCTATTGATATTTTCTGCCGGCAACAAATTGATATCGCCATTCTGGAAGTGGGAATGGGGGGAAGGCTGGATGCCGTAAATCTGTTTGATGCCGATATTGCACTCATTACGCCGATCGGGTTGGATCATACTGCCTGGCTGGGCGACACCCGGGAACAGATTGGAATTGAAAAAGCTGGTATTATGCGTCCGCAGCACCCCGTGGTTTGCAGTG
>CANRLD010000201.1 GCA_947631375.1 uncultured Methylophaga sp.
CTGATGGTGGCGTCAGTTAACGCGGTAATTTGCTGGGGAAGATTATTAAGCTCGCTTTCTTCCTGCTGGGCATAAAGATTCACGATCGATTTATAGATTTCTTTTTCCCGCGACATCAGCTCTGCAACCAGCGTATCGAGCGCTTCGCCAGTTAGCCCGTAACGTGCTTCAAGCTGCTTGCTGAGCGCATCAGAGCGTTGCGAGTAATTATTTTTCAACAGCTTGACGGTACGCGCAGCTGCGGCTGTACTGCGCTTTTGCTTACGGCGCGCTCGCAACAATACCCAGAGAAATAACATGGCAAAAATGGCCGCCAGTTCATACGCCAGCCATTGAAAGACGGGATCAGTTATCGACATTTATAACAGGTCTCCAGGTAAGGATTGCCGACGGCGGCTGCGTTGCCATAGTCCGATTCCGCTCAGCAGTAACAACGCAAAAATAACATTACCAATTATCAAAATTATCGTGTTTTGACGTGTCAACAAAGAGGCAGCTTTCTTGCTTTCCACTTTCGCTGGCACGGCAAGCTGTGGCTCTGCTGACATCGGTGCAACCGGCGGTTCATTTGCTACTTCGTCAGTCACTGCTGTTTCCGCAGTGATGCTCAGTTGGCTGCCCACTTCATCCACCAGCTGGATGGGTTTAGGCCGTAAAAAGACACTGCGGCCGGTCGGGGTGTTACCGCGAATTTGCAGTGATAATTGATATGCTGTTTCCGCGGTCAGATCTGCCAGCGTCAACTGCCAGCTATTGTCTGCCTGGCGTAACACTTCGTAAGGAAATTCACTGCCATCCGCAGCACTCAGCAAGGCGGTAATTTGCAGTGATTGGGGATCAATCATATCGGCATCGGCTGACATAGTAAGCCGATGGGTTCGGCTGTCGGCTTCCAGCTGGCTGAGCGTCACTTCAAATGGCAGCGCGACCACATTGACAGCTTGTCGACGTTGCCGCTCGAAGGTGTCACTTTTTGCCGTGATCACAATATCATTCTGTCCACTGTCAAACAGATCACCCAGATTCGCTGTATAGCTCGATGCCTGCTGATTCAGGGTCATAGTTTCGCTGACAGGCTCACCTTGCGGTGGTTGGGTGGTCAGCTCTGTTGTCACCAGCTGCAAAAAGTCATTCCGTTCAATCTGCATGCCATGCTCAGTGAGCCGGGCAACAATATCAAATTGTTCACCAGCAAGAATATTACTCGGTAAATCAATGGTTTCCAGCCGCATATCCGTTAACACCATCACTCGGTTATCGGGATCGATATTGCCATCAATCAGCCATTCACCCGCCATCGGTTGTTTGATGGTAATCAAGTCAAAATGTTGTTCCTGCATCCAGCGCACTGACGGCGCATGGCCTGTGGCCTGTTGACGTTGTTGATCAGGTTGCACCAGTTGTGTGATATCCGTTTCATTTTCGCGAAATACCAACACCGTCATTTCATTGACGCTCTCGTCAATGCTGAAATGATTATCGCGTAGCGGCACTGCATCGCGCTGTGTGGCCTGCTCAAACAAATGTAAAAACACACGCTCCAGCGCATCGGCGTTGTCGACCTGGTGATACCAGCCATCGGTTGCCAAAGACAGTTGTTTCAGCAGTTGATGATCTGCTTCTTCAGATAACGCAATGGTATGGATGCGGAAACCTTTCTGCTTGATGTCGGGTAACAGGCTGTGAATGATATTGTGCCGGGACTGTTCGCTGGCCGTTTGACCTTCTGGTAAATCTACCAGGCCGTCCGATAACAAAATGATGCTGCGTTGCCGGCTTTCAGCCGATGTTTGCGCCGTCGCTTGCTGTAACGCCTGTTCGATATTGGTAAACAAACCATGAGAATGGATTTCGGCAGACTTTTGTTGAACCCGCTCACGCCAGCCATCATTTGCCTGTTGCAGTGGCACCAACATATTGACGTAGCGGGCAAAAATCCAGACACCGCTGTCCGCATCGGCCGGCATCAGTCCGCCCAGCAAACGCAGCCCCGGCGCACGCAGGTTTTGTGGATCGTTATGTTTCATACTGCCCGATACGTCAATAATGATACGCACGTCAGCATGAGATTCCGCTGCATTTGTCGCAGGCAAACCCAGCCAGAAAAATAGCAACGCCAGCATTATTCTTAAAACGTTCTGCATAAAAACAACCTGTATGGCTGAAGAGGCAGTAGAAAGATGTCCGATGACAAATCTCTGCCGCCAAAAGTGTTATTTCAGTTTAGCAATGCAGGTTTTATGCCGAAAGTTCAGTGACCTACCGTCATACCTTTATAAAAGATCCAGGCCTCGTTGCAAATCTGCTTGAATATCTTCGACATTTTCCAAGCCAACCGATAATCGCAACATGCCGTCACTGATACCCGACTCAGCCCTGGCTTCTGCCGATAAACGGCCATGTGTTGTGGTTGCAGGGTGCGTAATAGTTGATTTGGTATCGCCCAGATTGGCCGTAATTGAAATAAACTGTGCTGCATTAATTACTTTCCAGGCGGCCTGCTGACCACCCTTTACTTCAAAGGCAATAATGCCGCCAAAACCAGACTGCTGTTGCTTGGCCAATTGATGGCCGGGGTGTGACGCCAGACCGGCATAGAACACCTGCGAAATCTGTGGTTGCTGTTGCAACCAATGAGCCAGTTGATTGGCACTGGCAGAATGGGCTTTCATTCGCAAATCCAGCGTTTCAAGTCCTTTCAAGAACACCCAGGCATTAAATGTGCTCATGGTCGGGCCAGCACTACGCAGAAAACCATAGATTTCCTCACCCACCCGTTGCGCATCACCAACAACCGCACCACCAATACAACGTCCTTGACCATCAATATATTTGGTCGCTGAATGGACAACAATATCCGCACCCAGCAATAACGGTTGTTGTAATGCCGGAGTACAAAAGCAGTTATCAACAATTAACAGGCAACCGCGCTGTTTTGCCAATACCGATAATGCCGCCAAATCAGCAATTTCATTTAATGGATTGGAAGGCGTTTCCAGGAACAAGGCTTTGGTATTGGGCTTGATTGCCGTTTCCCATGCCGATAAATCGGTTAATGGCACATAATCGGTCTGCAAACCAAAACGGCTCAGATATTTATCAAACAGTACCCGGGTGGTGCCAAAAATACTGCGAGACGACACAATATGATCACCGGCGGCAAACAGCCCCATAAACGTTGCCAGAATGGCAGACATAC
>CANRLD010000202.1 GCA_947631375.1 uncultured Methylophaga sp.
TCCACCGCACTACGCAGGTTTGCTTCATACCATTTTTTCTTGGTATCAAGGTGCTTGACCATATTCGCTTCATACCACGGGCGATCAGAATGTTTAGGGGGATTCTGTGCCGCTTTATACCAAGGCAGTTTTTTCATTTTTCCTCTCACGGCATTTGCGGATGATAATTTAGCTTTTATGCTCTCGATCGCTACATGGTTACTCTCGTACCACTTTGTTTTAATTCCTATCGTGCTACTCATTGTTTTTACCTCTCTGGGTAGGTTTTACATCTTGATACTACCCCAGATGTGAAACGAATCACAAGATATAGCGTCTGCTTTGATAGAAATACTTGCGATTATTCGTAACAGTGTTTTTCGGCTTTAACTCTCTGAAGCATGGCGATTTTCTGCTCTACTACCTGGGTACGCCTGGCCTCTTTTTCGTCTACCAGAGATGAATAGCCCAAATACGCTAAGCCTAGCCAGCCTTCAACAATCGGTATGGAGTCAAAGGTAATTAGTGCAGCCGCAAGCTTATTACTGCTATCCTGATAATAACCCGGCTTATAGCTATAACGATAAGGATGAAGTTGATTGATTGCACCATCGATTTCGGCGCAGCTGTACTGACGAACTTCCTGGCTTATTTCAACCACGGGCGGTTCATAGTAAATAGGATCTGTCGGGACCGGGACAGCTGTTAAGGCCTTTGCTGGCAGCGACAATGACAACAAAACAGCACCGCTTAACATGATAGAAAATGAATAACGCATACCGACCTTCCTGAATCTGTTTGGTTTGGATCGTACTCATATTAACGGCGGCTGAGGAAAAGACTAAAGTCTAATCTGCCGCATCGCTGCCGCTGTCCTTATCTTGTTTATGCAAATCAGCCCAATTAGTCAGCCTGGTCGCAACAGCAGCATTAAAGCTGTTATCAGGGTATTCCCCCTGCTCATCCGCGACGCCAACATCGCAATCCGTTAACAACGTAATCGCATCTGCAATCTTGTCGATAGCATAAATATGGAATACGCCATCCTCAACGGCCTGGCGCACTGCCGGCTTTAACATCAGGTGTTGCATGTTACTACGCGGAATAATCACCCCCTGAGTTCCGCTCAAGCCGAGCAGGCAGCAAATATCATAAAACCCTTCGATTTTTTCATTTACACCACCGATTGCCTGCACTTCACCAAACTGGTTCATCGATCCGGTAATGGCAATAGATTGTTTTAACGGTATTTTGGCTATTGCTGATAACAAAGCACATAATTCCGCCACCGTCGCGCTGTCGCCATCGATCTCCCCATAGTTTTGCTCGAAAACAATGCTGGCTGCCATACACAAAGGCTTATCAGCAGCATAAAACGCCCCCAGGTAAGACGCCAGAATCATCACTCCTTTGGCATGGAGGTTTCCACCTAATTCGACTTCACGTTCAATATCAATAATGGCATCGTCACCATAACGGCAACTTGCTGTAATCCGCGCTGGTTCGCCAAAATGAAAACCACCAATACTCAGCACAGACAAACCATTGACTTGCCCGATGCGCTCGCCACTGACATCCAGCTGAATAATCTGCCGCTCAATTTGTTGATATACCACTGAACGAACGCGATCTACCCTGCCAAGACGCTGCAACCAGGCCTGATTTACCGCCTCTGCTGTAATTTCTGCTTGTTGAGACTTTTTTGCCCAATAAGCAGCTTCCCGCAACAAATCAGTCATATCACCAATATGCAACGACAATTGCTGTCCATCATTTATCGATCTGGCAGCATATTCAATTAACAAGGCAACAGCGGTTTGCTGCAAGACCGGCAGATGTTCCTTTATCGCTGTGGTAGCAATTAACCGCGCCATTTGCATGTGCGTCTCTGCTGTCCGCGGTAATTCATCCTCAAAATCGGCCAAAACTTTGAATAAACCGGCAAACTCGGCATCCAGCTCATAAAGCTGATAATAGAGCGAACTATCCCCCAGTAAAATGACTTTAACGGATAATGCAACAGGCTGTGGCTCCAGCGTCACAGTACTGACCAGGTTATATGTTCGCTCCGGATTTTCCAGCGAAATTTCCGCCGCTTTTAACGCCGCCTTCAGCCCTTCCCAGGCAAAAGGCTGTTCCAGCAACTTCTCGGCATCAATGATCAGAAAACCACCGTTTGCCTTATGCAGTGCGCCCGCCTTTATTAAGGTAAAGTCCGTGACCAGAGCTCCCATCATCGCCATATTTTCAACACAACCAAGCAAATTCTGCTGATTGGGCTGGCTCAGATAAATAATTGGTGCTCCCTGCAACTCGGCATTATCCACAATGAGATTTATCTGATAGCGTTTCAGACAGGTATCAACATAGGTGTCATCCTGCCTCACTTCGGTTTTCAAAAACATGTCGATATTTCGCTGAATATCCAATCGCATATCATCGAAATAATCCTGCAACTGCGGCGACTTTGGATAACTATGACGCAAACTCTCTATCTGCCGGGAAATAACCTCCAGGGCAACTTCTTCATTTAGTGCCGCTACCTTTTTCAGCGTGTCATGTTCCCACTCACGGATCTCGATCAGCGTATCCTGCATCGCTACCTGCAAGCCGGCAATCGCTTCCTCCGTTTGCATCTGTTGCGTATAAGGCAAGGTTTCAAAAGCTTCTGCTGACAGCGGCTCTCCTTGATGTTGCGCAGCAAAAGCATAAGAACCATCCTCCATGCGCAAGAGCACAACACCTTTTCTATCCGCTTCAGCCTGCAACACACCAAATAAGCGCACCCGATGCTGTCGGCTGGTTTCTTCAATTGCCCGAAGCCGGCCTCGATAATACTCATCATCAAAGGCATGGGGTAACTCCTCCTGCACCGCATCAATTACCCGCTCAATATCACGTTTTAATTGCGTCCCATCACCTGCCGGTAATGACAACGCTTTAGGATGTTGCGGCGAATCAAAATTATGTAAATAGGCCCAGTCTTTTGCCGCTGGCAGATTCAAGCGGTGCTTGCCAAGCACCTCATCCACTAGTGCCCTCTTTCCGCTGCCAGCCTCACCCATCACATAAAGGTTATAACCCTCAGCCTGCATACTGATTGCAAAATCAATAGCTTCTCTCGCCCGTTGCTGACCAATCAGCTCGGTAAGAGGCGCTATTGAAGCAGTGGTATTAAAGGGTAAATCCGCTAGATCAC
>CANRLD010000203.1 GCA_947631375.1 uncultured Methylophaga sp.
TAAAGGCGATGCTGTTTTTTCGTGGGTTATCTCCGGTTAAGCCGCCTATCACGACATCAAGCTTATACTGTTCGAGCAGCAGTGTAGCTTGAGCTTCAGATAACACATGCCATTGCGGGGTAACGTCTAAACTCGTGGCAAGAGCGCTAATTATCTCGACCTCAATTCCCGATAAGTCAGTATCATTTTCGATAACCCATGGCGACTGTTCAATAACACCGACTCGAATGTGCTGGCTGGCTTTTATATTATCTAAGCTATGCTCTACATCTTTGGGGTAGTTATCACAGCCGGATATAGATAGCGTCATAGCGAAGAGGATGGATAATGCACATGCTTTTGTTATTACGTGGTTGCCCCTGCCGGGTTTTTACTGGGTGTTGTAATAAACAATAGGTATATCAGCCGTTATATGAAGCTTCCGTCAGGAAACTGCTGTAAAAATCCCTGTGCGCAGGTAACTGACTGATTACAAATAGCACTATAAACTCAGTTGTACTAGGTGTTATTAATCAAGGTTAAAACAAGGGCCAAGAGCTTTAGTTGTCCGCTCTGCACAATACGGCGTGTTCTGTGACACCGAGACTGGTAGGTAATGCGCGTTTGGCAGTATCCTTGAGAAGCGCGTCAGGTAAGTCGACTTCCAAGTATTGCATTTGATGCATTACATGGGTACTGGTATGTTTTGCACAGCGGTGAACAGATGAAGAAAATATGAGTCAAGACGCTTTCCTGAAGAAAACGCTTATTATTACTGCGCTTGCAGTTTCAGGAGGCACACCCATATTTGCCTTTTCTCAAGTTCATACCGAGCATGCCACCGAATCACATCAGGCTGGTAAACCAACGGCGCATTTTTTTGGACAGAGTCACGTTTCCGTGCATGGAGTAGAGATGGGACTCGGAAACATGCCGATGCAAGATAGAACGGCATCAGCCGATGCGTTGAGCATGCCTGATATGCATAAGTTCGGTGCTGTAAAGTTTGAACGTCTGGAGTATGTAAAAGCGCGTGGCGATGAATGGTTGGCCTATGAAGGTGAGATGTCGTATGGCAACGCGTACAACCGCGCTGTTGTTAAAGCCGAAGGTGAGGTCGCTAGCGGGAGACTGCAAGAGAGTGAGACTGAATTGTTGTGGCGGCATGCGGTCACAACACTTTTGAATACTGAATTGGGTGTTCGTTTCGATTACGAACGCGAAGTAGCGAATCGTGAATGGCTGGCTTTTGGAATAAAAGGGGCTACGCCATACGAGTTAGAAGGGGTCATCACGGCTTATGTCGGCCCAAGTGGTAGAACGGCACTTGTATTCAAAGGAGAATACGAGCTCGCGCTAACTCAAACGCTCTATCTCCAACCATCTGTCGAGGTCAGCTTTCATGGGAAAGATGATGAGGAAGTTGAATTAGGTACTGGTTTGACCGACACCCGTATAGGCGTGCGGCTGAAAAAAGAAATTACCGGTCAGTTAAAACCCTACATAGGGCTGGAGTGGGCGGGTAAGTTTGGAAAAACCGCCGACTATGCACGAGAGGACGGAGAGCCGAGGCGGGAAACTCGTTTCGTTGCTGGGCTGAGTTTTCGATTTTAATGTTACAGGCGAGTGTGAAATTTCTGCCTTATCGAGAATCGTTATTTAGCAAACTGCGGCTGAGTAGCGAAGGCAGCTCAGTGTTTGGTGTTGAAAGCAGTGTCATACCAATAAACTGATGAGCTTGCTTGTAGATAATCTTGTGATGGTGTGTTGTGAGTAATCCGCCATGACCGGTGCGTTCTATCCCGTTTTTGGTGCTATGGTGTCACGCTAATTTAGTGGCGATGCCTCGACAAATGAGGATCGGTAATTCAGGAGACAGTCATGACCCCCTTGTCCATTCTTGACCTGGTTCGTATTACAGAAGAAACGGATGCGCGTGGTGCGCTTAATAATGCCCGTGACCTGGCTATTCACGCCGAGTCATGGGGGTATAACCGTATCTGGGTAGCTGAACATCATAATATGGCCAGTATCGCCAGTGCTGCGACCTCAATCGTGCTTGCCCATATTGCTGGTGGTACCAATACCATTCGGGTTGGTGCGGGTGGCATCATGTTGCCAAATCATACGCCTTATGTGATTGCAGAACAGTTTGGTACTTTGGCGCAGCTGTTTCCAGGACGTATAGATCTGGGACTCGGTCGTGCCCCTGGTACGGATCAGATGACGCTTCGCGCTTTACGGCGAACAGCGGAAAGTTCTGATCAGTTTCCGCAGGATGTACTTGAACTGCAAGGTTATCTGGCACCAATGACTTCCGGGCAACGAATTGAGGCTGTTCCAGCCACTGGAACCAATGTGCCGTTGTGGATCTTGGGATCGAGCAGGTTTGGCGCCATGCTGGCAGCCGAGCTTGGACTACCATATTCGTTTGCCTCACACTTTGCCCCACAGCTGCTTCATGAAGCGATTCGGCTTTACCGCAGTCACTTCAAACCATCTGCTCAGCTTGCCACACCCTATGTAATGGTGGGGGTTAATATCATTGCTGCGCAAACGGATGAAGAAGCCCAGCACCTTGCGACGACGCAACAGATGGCGTTCACCGATATGTTCCGGGGACGCCGAAGTTTAAGCCAGCCACCTATCAGTGACATCGAAAATTATTGGTCACCAATGGAAAAAGCGCAGGCTATGTCGATGCTTGCTTGCTCGATCATTGGATCTGCTGAAACGGTAGGCAATGAGATGGCGTCATTTATCGACGAAACCGGGGCAGACGAACTCATTGTTGTTTCCGACATTTACGATCACACAAAAAGACTGCGGTCGTTTGAAATTATTGCTGATGTAAGCGGTATCAATAGCGTGCGTCCGGCGGGCGCTTCTGTATGACATATAAGGGCTTGAAACCACAGGACAGGGTCGCGTATCTGCCAGCCATGCCGATTCTTGCTAATGCCACCGGCTCGAGAGGGCTAGAATCATTGATCTCAATAATTATTACTTTGGAGCGAATATGAGACTTTCTTTATTGCTACCTATGGCTGTTGCTTTTCTGCCAACCATTGCGGCAGCAGATAATACAACCGCAACAGATGACAATTGCATCATTTCAGTCAGTGCTGGAGACGGCATGGC
>CANRLD010000204.1 GCA_947631375.1 uncultured Methylophaga sp.
CCAAGGCAACCCCAGCTTATATTACGCTGATGGTGCTCTCAACCTCTCTGGCGGCATTTGGCATGTTTGCCAATTCCATCCCGGTGGTAATTGGGGCGATGGTGCTGGCACCATTAATGAGGCCTATCATTCCGATGTCATTTGGAACCTTGCGGCAGGATACGTCGTTAATGCTGGCAAGCAGCCGCAGTATCGCTATCGGTACAGGGCTGGCGTTATTGTGCGGAGTGATTACTGTCTGGGTAATCCCATTGACGCATATTAACAGCGAAATCGCGGCGCGTATTAATCCGACACTGCTGGATTTAGGGGTGGCGGTGATTTCTGGCATCGCGGGTGCTTATGCTCATGCCCGGGCGGAGGCAGCCAAAAGTCTGGCTGGAGTGGTTATTGCGGTGGCTTTGGTGCCGCCCATTGCGGTAGCCGGCTTTGGTCTTGGCTGGCTCGACTTTACCGTGTTTTTTGGTGCGAGCCTGTTATATCTGACCAATCTGGTCGGTATTATCTTGGCTGCAATCATTACATTCATGTATCTGGGATACAGTCCGTTTCATCGCGCCAAGCGCGGTTTGATGTTGTCATTTGTGATGATGGTGATCCTGGCGATTCCGTTAGCGATGGGCTTTAACCGCATGGTGGCTGAAAATAATGTCTTGCGCCAGCTGGAAGGGCAGGTCGTTGCTGGTGTGAAATTGGTTGATGTCACTGTCAAGCCACGTGATCCATTGATTATCAGATTGACGATGGTGTCAAAAACGGCGGTGGATGATGCGGCGATGGATGCAGTTAAACGGGAAGTTGAGCAGCGTTTGCAACAACCGGTGGTGCTGGAAATTGCGGTTAGAATTATTCGTTGAATAACTACCAGGACACAGCGTCCGCTGTGTCCTGGTTGCAGCTGCTTAAGGTTTACGAAAACGCAAGGTCATGCGGTCGCTTTCGCCAATCGCTTGATATTTTGCTTTATCGGCCTCGTTATCAACGCGCAGATTGGGTGGCAAAGTCCACACGCCATTTGGATGATCTGCGGTATCAGCCGGGTTGGCGTTAATTTCTGATTTTTCTTCCAGAATAAAGCCTGCGGCTTCTGCCAGCTCAATCACATACGTTTCGGTGAGATAGCCGCTTTTTTTCATCACTTCCAGAGAGGTGCCGGCTTTGGCCCGGTGATCGGTAACGCCGAGAACCCCGCCAGAAGCCAGAGCGTTAAACAGGGCGCTAAAAGCCTGATCGGCAAACTCGCCCTGAACCCAGTTATGCACATTACGAAAGGTCAGAACGGCATCAAGACTGCCTGCTTTGGCAAATTGCCAGTCTGTTTCAGGGCCGAACTCGCCGACGATAACCTCGTCATATAGTTCTGGTGACGCATCAAGCCAGGCGTTATATTGTTGACGGATATTTTGCCGATAGCTTGACTGGGTATCGGCTGCAAAACCGGCGGCAATCAGCTGACCACCACCTTGTTTTAACCAGGGGGCGAGAATTTCGGTGTACCAGCCACGGCCTGGCCAGATTTCAGCGACGTTCATATCTGCGGTAACGCCAAAAAATGCCAATGTTTCCAGCGGATGACGGTATTGATCCCGTTGCTGATTGCTGCTGTCGCGGTGCGGGCTGTCGAGTTGACTTTGCAGTGATGCGCCGGCCGCCAGTGTCACTTGTCCAAACGACAACAATGACATCAGTAACAGGCTGGAAAAAACGCGCTGAACAAACATGGAAAATCCCCTTTTAATCAATCGATGTTAAGACGTGTCACGCTGTTGGCATGATACGCTCAAGCTTGTCTTCTAGTCACTTACCAAGTAGTTTGAAAGTAAGCAACGATGAAGAATATCTCTTAACAATACGTTGATTTTCCAGTGGAGTGACTGACAAAAACGTAAATGACATGGTAAGCGAAAAGTGCATACAGCAGCGAACAACGACAGATTGAAAATTGCCTTGCTCAATATACATGGCCTTATCCGGGGACATGATTTGCAACTTGGATACGATGCCGATACCGGTGGGCAAACTTTGTATGTTCTGGAGCTGGCACAAGCTTTGTCCAAACAGCCGCAGGTAGCGGAGGTATTGCTGATTACCCGGCGTATTGTTGATGACACTGTATCAGCGGATTATGCGAAACCGCTGGAACAACTGAATGCCAAATTACGCATTGTGCGGATAACCGCCGGCCCTGATCAGTATATTGCCAAGGAACAGATTTGGGATTTTCTCGATACCTTCGCGGATAATCTGGTCGATTTTTTCCGCCAACAGGCATTTTTACCGGATATTTTGCATAGTCACTATGCTGATGCAGGTCTGGTAGCGGCGAATATCGCTAACCAATTGGGTATTCCGTTGATTCATACAGGCCATTCGCTGGGACGGGTAAAGCGCCGTAGATTGATGGCCAGTGGTCTAGAGTTGTCTCAACTGGAGCAGCAATACAATATCGGGCGGCGTATTGAAGCTGAAGAGATCACTCTGGCAACAGCTGAACGGGTTATCACCAGCACCCATCAGGAAATTGAAGAACAATACGAGCTGTATGATCACTATCAGCCCGCACAAATGCGTATTGTGCCGCCCGGCACTAATGTGCAGCAATTTACACCGCCAACAGGAAAAGAACTGCAAAGCGGTTTGTTCAAACGATTGACGCGTCATCTGTACTCGCCGGAAAAGCCATTGATACTGGCATTGTCGCGCCCTGATAAACGCAAAAACATCATTGGATTAATCGAGGCTTTTGGTCAGTCCACTGTATTGCAGCAACGAGCGAATCTGCTGATTATTGCCGGTACGCGTGATGATATCGATGATTTGGATCATGGTGCCCAGGAAGTGTTTCATGAGCTTTTGGTGGCGATAGATCGCTACGATCTATATGGCAAAGTGGTGATGCCCAAACAACATCGCCGTGATGAAGTTCCGCTTATTTATCGTATTGCGGCAGCGACTAAAGGGGTGTTTGTCAATCCGGCGCTTACAGAACCTTTTGGCCTCACGCTGATTGAAGCTGCTGCAAGTGGTTTGCCGATTGTTGCCACCGGCGGCAGGAAAAAACGCGCGAAATAAAACGCAGGGTAAAATTTTAG
>CANRLD010000205.1 GCA_947631375.1 uncultured Methylophaga sp.
TAAGTCCGGCGGCGGTGACCCATGGCAGCTTGTCCGTTACCATTTCGGCAAATGCTGAAGTCTCACAGCCCAATGCATTCTCTGCCGGACAAACTGTGATCACCCCGAATTATGATATTGAAATATCCGAGGAAAACAGCCGGATGTTTGTCTTTGATCCGGGCGTATCACTGGATGAAATTGTCCGAGCAGTTAATCAGGTTGGTGCCGCGCCGGGCGACCTGGTGGCGATTCTGGAAGCCTTGAAACAGGCCGGTGCACTACGCGCTGAGCTGGTCATTATTTAGTGTGTAAGCATGACGATTCCTGCTGATATTTCGCAAAACGCTATTGATTTTCATGGTTTGAATCAATTGCGGCAGAGTGCGCTGGCGACCAATAACGACCAGGCAACGCTGCGTCAGGTGGCGGCGCAGTTTGAGTCATTGTTTACGACGATGATGTTAAAAAGCATGCGACAGGCGAGTCTGGCGGAAGGGATTTTTGATTCCAACCACAGTAAAACCTATCGCGACATGGCGGATCAGCAATTGGCGATGGATTTGTCAAAGCGCGATGGCTTAGGGTTGCAGGATGTCATCATTCGGCAATTAGGCGGTGAAGTCAGCTCTGATGTGCCGCGCAGCGGACAAACCTTCAGCTTTGACACAGTGACAGTACGCCATGATTTGCGCCGCAGGGTGCAAGCCATTCATGAGGAAGCCAATACGCCGACTGAGGTTGATCCGACTCAGGTTACTCCCAACTCACCTAGTAGGCTGCCGCAGCGTTTCAGCTCGCCGGAAGATTTTGTCAATCGCTTATGGCCGTTAGCAAAAGCAGCAGCAGATAAGCTCGGTACCACGCCGGATGTTATTTTATCGCAGGCAGCATTGGAAACCGGGTGGGGACGGTATGTATTGAAAGGCGGTGAAGGGCAGTCCAGTTTTAACCTGTTTAATATCAAGGCCGACAGCCGTTGGGATGGTGACTATGTCGCGAAAAACGCGCTGGAATACCGTCATGGCAAGCCGGTCGCTGAGCAGTCACGTTTCCGTGCTTATGACGATTATCAACAATCTTTTGATGACTATGTCAGTTTCCTGCAATCGCAGCCGCGCTATCGGGAAGCCTTGAGACACGTTGGTCATCCCGAAACTTTTGTTGAAAAGCTACACGAAGCCGGTTATGCCACCGATCCGCAATACGCCGATAAAATTAAACGCATCATGCAAGGTGATACGCTGGCACAGATTTCGCATTACAAATAGTCAGACATTGGGAATTGGGATAGTAACCCAGCAATAATCTCTCAGGGGATGACTAAATGAGCATGCTGAATATTGGTAGCTCTGCCTTATTGGCGGCACAGACGGCACTGGCAACGACAAGCCACAACATTAGTAATATCAACACGCCGGGGTATTCGCGGCAACGTGTTGATCAGGGAACGCTACCGGCTAATTTTGTCGGTGGTTACTATGTTGGTAATGGCGCTGCGGTGAACACGATTGAGCGGGTTTTCAATCAGTTTCTGGTGAGCCAGCTGCGTACTTACACCTCGGCAGAAGCCCAGCAAGACGGTTTTTTGACATTTTCCAAGCAGGTTGATGATTTGCTGGGTTCCAGTTCGCTGAGTATCAATGGTGGGCTGGAAGCCTTTTTTAATGCTACCCAGGAAGTTGCCAACGATCCGACATCAATTGCCGCCCGGCAAGTTCTGGTCACTCAGGGCGAATTATTAGCGAACCGGTTTAATACACTGGACAGCCAATTGAGTAATCTGGATCAACAGATTGACAGCACGATTAAGGTCTCCATCGACGATATTAATGTGTTGTCACAAGGGATTGTCGATTTAAATAAATCGATTGCCGAGTCGCTGGCGGCGGGTCACCAGCCCAATGATCTGCTGGATAAGCGTGACAAGCTGGTGAATGACTTATCTGCGCTGGTTTCCATTAATGTTGTTGAGCAGGACAATGGGGCCGTTAATATTTTCATTGGGAATGGTCAAGCATTGATTGTTGGTAATACGCGAACAACGCTGTCTGCTATTGCTGATAACAGTACTAATCCCCCCCGAACTGCGATTGGCTTTGGCCCGTCACAAATCAATGTCACTCAGCAAATTACCGGTGGTGAAATTGGCGGGGCATTATTGGCGCGAACCCAGGTGGTGGATACCACACGATCAGAACTGGATTTACTGGCTGAATCGATAGTGACGGCGTTTAATACTGTTCATGGCAACGGTGTTGATCTTGATGGCGCAGCGGGCGGTGATTTTTTTGCTGCTGCTGGCACCACTGCGGCGACTATCTCAATGGCACTCAGCGATCCGCGTCATATTGCCGCCTCATCAACCACAGAGCCTGGTGTTGGTAATAACGAAAATGCGTTGGCGCTGGCCGCGTTGCAAAACGACAAGACAACGGTCGTAGTGAACCCGGGGCCGCCGCCGGTGACTCAGTCGTTTAATGACCAATATGGGGCGATTGTTTCACAAGTAGCCACTCGAACGAATCAGGCAACTGTTTCTCAGCAAACTCAAGCCGGCCTGGTCAGTCAGATTCGTCAACGTTCAGAAAGCGTGTCGGGAGTGAATCTTGATGAAGAAGCAACCAGTCTGATCAAGTTTCAACAGGCATACCAGGCGGCTTCGCAGATCATTACCGTTTCCAATACGATTTTTAACTCACTTCTTAACGCAATATAGGAGATAAATGATGCGGATCTCCACCAACTATATGACCCATCAAAGTCTGGAAGCGATGCTGCGCCAGCAAAGCGATCTGGCAAAAACGCAGGTGCAGATTTCTACTGGTAAGCGCATTCAAACGCCATCAGATGATCCGATTGGTGCAGTGAAAATGCTGGAGCTGCAGCGGCAAATTGGCCTGTCACAACAGTACAAGGATAATGCCGATGTCGCCGACAGCCGCTTAAGTGTCACCGATGGTCTGCTGAAAAGTGCTGGCGATATTATGCAACGCATCCGGGAACTAGCGGTGCAGGGGCTGAATGACACCCACAGCGATAGCGCCCGTCAGGGGATTGCCGAAGAGATTAATCAGCTGAACAACTCACTGATTGCATTAGCCA
>CANRLD010000206.1 GCA_947631375.1 uncultured Methylophaga sp.
TACGCCAGGCATGGAAATGGGGCCACGTAAAGATAATTTTATTGTGTTCAGCTTTGATCAAAACGCACAGTATCAAGTCTTTAATGCCTATCAGACTAATGTCGACAACCAGTATCAGTCAGTGAACCCCGCCCAGCAATAATGGCGTTATTGCTAGTGTTCGGGCGGATAGTTTTCTCCGCTATAGCGAACGTTTTTCAAAAGAAACTCACGCACCTTGGCTTGCATCCATTATTTATAGTGATGCTTTCCTATGTCGTATTGGCATGTATCAGCCTGCCGCTATTAACACAGGTTGAACACACCGCGATCAATGATGATTTCTGGATCAATATTTTCCTCGCCGCTGTGCTGGATATGGCGGGCACCTTATTACTCGTAATGTCCTTGTCCAAAACGGATCTCTCGGTTTTCGGACCGCTTAACGCCTATAAAGTCGTATTTTCAATGATTCTCGCCTTCCTTTTCCTCGGCGAGATCCCCAGTTTTCAAGGCTTTGGCGGTGTCTTGATTATTCTGCTGGGCAGCATTTTATTATTTCCACCAACCAAACAAGCTGCTACAAATCGATTATGGTCGCTATTCAGCCAATCTGGTGTGCAATACCGCTTTTTATCTATTCTGCTGTTTTCCTTTGGCACGCTGCCATTGAAAAATGCGGTGGTCAGTGGCGGCGCGCTCGCCACAACACTTTACTGGTGCTTACTGGGATTGCCACTTTCTGTCGGCCTTTATTATCTGTTTGGTGGCAAGCATTGGCAGCGTGACTGGCAAGCCGCCAGCTTATATCGCGGCCAGTTTCTCTGGCTAGGCGCGTTTATATTTTTGATGCAATACGCCACCATGCTGGTATTTTCCCAACTGCTGATCGCCTACTCGCTGGCGTTGTTTCAGCTCGCTATGGTGTTACAGATCTTTCTTGGTTACCGAATTTTTAATGAAAAACACCTCTATCGTCGCCTTGCCGCCTGTGGCGTAATGATCGCGGGTTGTCTGCTGGTATTAACGACCTAGCGCCATATCGCAAACCAACGGCCGCATCTCGATGACTGTGTTATATTGCCCGCCACTTCGCTGCCTGATGTAAATAACCAGGCACTTTCGACTGATAAGATAAACACCATGACTTTTGACGATCTGTTTCTTGATGATCACTTGCTTGCCGCCGTCCACGACAGTGGCTTTACGACGCCCACTGAAGTGCAGGCATTAGCGATCCCAGCATTACTGGCGGGCCAGGATGTGTTGGCTTGTGCTGCCACCGGCACCGGCAAAACCGCCGCATTTGTGTTGCCGATATTGCAGCGTTTCAGTGACGCGCCATATAAGCGCCAGCAGGCACAGGTGCTCATTCTCGCCCCCACACGTGAACTCGCCTTTCAGATCCAGCATGTTTTTCATCAACTGGGCAAAGCGATCAAGCCGGCAATTGCCATGTTAACCGGCGGCGCCTCTCCATGGGCACAGGTACAACACGCCACTACGCAGTGTGACATCATCATTGCCACACCGGGGCGACTGCTCAGTCTGGTAGAGGATGAATCAGTCGATTTATCAGCCATTGAAGTCGTCATTATCGACGAAGCGGATCGTATGCTGGATATGGGCCAAGGCCCGGATGTATTGATGGCACTGGCGACAATCAAATCACGCTTTCAGGCCGGACTGTTTTCAGCCACGCTGGCCGGCAATGGTGTCAGAATTTTTGCTGAAGAACTGCTCAGCGATCCGCAAGAAATTCATATTAATGCGGCCAACCATTTAGCGAAAAATGTTACGCAACAGGTTTATCTGGCAGATAACCGTGAACACAAGCAAGCTTTATTACTGGCCTTTATTACCAATCCTGACTGTCAGCGGGCGCTGGTCTTTTGCAATAAAAAAACCCGTGCGGAAGAAGTCTGTGACTGGCTGCAATCGCAAAACATCTCTGCTCAGCTGTTGCATGGTGATTTTGATCAATCGGTACGCCGCGAGCGTATTCGTAAATTTCGTGCGGGACAAATCAAGGTTACCGTGGCGACGGATGTTGCTGCACGCGGACTTGATGTCGCGGATATCAGCCATGTGATCAACTACGATTTACCATTTCGTGGTGATATATATATTCATCGCATAGGTCGTACCGGGCGCGCCGATAAACAAGGCAGTGCGATTAATATTGTTGAACCGTTTGATCAAAAAAATCTGGAGCGTATTGAGTATCACCTTGGTCACAGTTTACCAATTCGTAAACTCAAAGGATTCGCGCCCAAGGCAAAAACCAATAAAGCACGCTCCAAAAATAAAGGCGATAAACCACGCTATATTTCCAAAAAGGATCGCCCAGCCGACGATAGCTAAATCAGCTCAGCACTATCACACAATGGTGCAATAAGCTGCTGCGCCCATCTTATCTACCGTTTGCCAGTTGCTGATACAGCTGCAGATACGACTGAGCACTTTTTAACCAGCTGAAATCCTGCGCCATGGCCGTCAGCATCACTCGTCGCCATAATCGTGGATGTGAAAATAAATCCTCAACGCGTAACAAGGTATCGTACAACGCTTCTACCGTAGCATGTTCAAAGACAAATCCTGTCGCCAGCATTTGTTTACGATTTTCTTCTGTCGCATCCACCACCGTATCGGCCAGCCCGCCAGTATGTCTGACAATGGGTAAAGTACCGTAGCGCAGACTGTACATCTGATTCAGGCCGCAAGGTTCAAAGCGTGACGGCATTAAAAACGCATCCACACCGGCCTCAATCTTGTGCGCCAACGCTTCATCATAACCAAACGTTACCCCGACCTTGTCTGGAAAACGGGCACGCAGTACCCGTAAATCCTGTTCAAACCGGGCTTCACCGCTACCCAGACAAATAAACTGGATATATTTACCTTGCTCCAGCAGTCGGCTGATAGCGGCAATCGTCAGATCCACACCTTTCTGCGCGACCAGACGGCTAATCATGCCTAAAAGCAAAACCTGTGGTTCATCCGGTAAAAAAAAATGCTGCTGCAGTGCTTTTTTATTCAGTCCTTTGGGAAGCAGCTTGTTGAGGCTGGAATTGTGATCGATAAGTGTAT
>CANRLD010000207.1 GCA_947631375.1 uncultured Methylophaga sp.
TGGCGATCAGTTCGATATCAAAAATCAGTGTTTCATTAGGGCCAATCATCTCACCAGCACCTTGTGGGCCGTAAGCGAGGTTACCCGGAATGACGACACGCCATTTTGAACCTTCTTTCATCATTTGCAGCACTTCCTGCCAGCCTTGAATCACGCCGTTAACCGGGAATGTTGCTGGTTCGCCGCGTTCCATGGAGCTGTCAAATACGGTGCCATCAATCAAGGTGCCTTCGTAATGTGCAATGACGCGATCCGACAAGGTAGGTGTTGCACCATCTCCCTCTTTAATGATTTGGTATTGCAAGCCGCTATCTGTAGTAATAACGCCTTCATTTTTCGCATTTTCTTCCATGTAAGCTTTGGATTCTGCCTGCTTTTTGTTCATCAGAGCAGCCAATTCCTGGGATTTTTTCTGCTGATATTTACCGATAACGTCCTGCGCAGTGGCCTGATCCATTTGTGGTTGGCGTCCGGCAAGCATATCGGCAACGCCAGCACTGAATGCATCCATTTCCAGTTCTACGCCTTCCATTAACATTTGTTGACCGACTTGAATGCCAAAAATATAGCTAAGTTGTTGTTTTTCGGTATCGAGGGCGGCGGTTTCGGCCATTACATTAGCTCCACATAAAATAGGAAGGAAAGCGAGATATTTCAGTTTCATGTCTTATAACTCTCAAAAGTTTAATAAATATTGTCAGGCTGGCGAGGGTTAGTAATCTTATCAGCCGCGAAGTTCGCCAGGCGATTGTCTCATATTTTTTCTGTGGGTTTCAGTCTGAATAGCTGACTAATACACTTGGTTATTAAGCTAATTGATACTATAATGGTACCAATTGGGAGGGCGTGACATGTTACGCATGGGAAAACTGACAGATTACGGCATTGTGATGATGAGTTACATCGCCGCGCACTACACTCAGCGACACAGTGCCCACATGATATCAAAAGCAGTGCAGGTACCGCTGCCTACTGTACGAAAAATTTTAAAAGTACTGTCGAATCATGGGTTATTACTCTCCGAGCGCGGCGCTCAGGGAGGCTATGTCTTAAACGGTGATCCGGCCACTATTTCTGTCGCGCAGATCATTACGGCAATAGAAGGGCCGATTGCGCTGACGGAATGTGTGAGCAGCGCATCGCAATGCGATCAGGAAACACATTGCGCTGTTCAAACTAACTGGACGCAGATTAATAACGCTGTGTTTCATGCGCTTGATGAAGTCAAGCTGGCAGATATGCTGACGCCAAAATTGATGGCAACGCGCCCGATAAATTTTCACCCGCCCGCACACCGGGCAAAAGCAGTTACCCTACAGGAAGGTGATCAAAATGAGTGATCAAACACAACAACTTGAAGCGATAACACAGAGGGAATATGAGGCCGGCTTTTATACCGATATTGAGTCGGTTAGTTTGCCACCGGGGCTTGATGAAGATGTTATCCGTGAAATATCACGCATAAAAGGTGAACCAGAGTTCATGCTGGAATGGCGTTTAAAAGCCTATCGCCATTGGCTGACAATGGATAGGCCGGAATGGGCGCATGTCGATTATCCGCAATTCGATTATCAGTCGGTAAGTTATTATTCTGCGCCGAAGAAAAAAACTGATGGCCCGAAAAGTCTGGATGAAGTTGATCCGGAATTGCTGCGTACTTATGAAAGGCTTGGTGTTCCACTGGATGAGCGTGCCAGACTGGCAGGCGTTGCTGTTGATGCTGTTTTTGACAGCGTATCGGTTTCCAATATCTTCAAAGATAAGCTGGCCGAGCAGGGCATTTTGTTTATGCCGATTTCTGAAGCGATTCAGGAACATCCAGAACTGGTCAAGAAGTATCTGGGCAGCATTGTTCCTTATAAAGACAATTACTATGCCGCCTTAAACTCAGCGGTATTTACCGACGGTTCCTTTGTTTATATTCCCAAAGGCGTGCGTTGCCCAATGGAATTATCCACTTATTTCCGTATCAATGCGGCTAATACCGGACAGTTTGAGCGTACCTTGATCATTGCGGATGACGACTCGTATGTCAGTTATCTGGAAGGCTGTACTGCGCCAATGCGTGATGAAAATCAATTACATGCGGCGGTAGTGGAATTAATTGCCCTGGATCGCGCTGAAATTAAATACTCAACCGTGCAAAACTGGTACCCCGGTGATGAAAACGGCGTGGGTGGTATTTATAACTTTGTCACCAAGCGCGCGGCCTGCCGGGGTGAAAGCTCGAAAGTGTCCTGGACACAGGTTGAGACCGGCTCTGCCATCACCTGGAAATATCCCAGTGTGGTATTGCAAGGGGATAACTCAATAGGCGAGTTTTACTCGGTTGCCGTAACCAATAATATGCAGCAGGCTGACACCGGAACCAAGATGATTCATCTGGGGAAAAATACCAGTTCAACCATCATTTCCAAGGGTATCTCGGCCGGGCGTTCATCCAATGCCTACCGTGGTCTGGTGCGTATAGGCCCCAATGCTGAAAATGCCCGTAATTACACCGAATGTGATTCATTACTAATGGGCGATAAATGTGCGGCGCATACTTTCCCTTATATTGAGGTGAAAAATCCGACAGCGCAGGTAGAGCATGAAGCCTCAACATCCAAAATCAGCGAAGATCAACTGTTTTATTGCAAACAGCGTGGCCTGGATCTTGAAGATTCCGTGTCGATGATCGTCAATGGCTTTTGCAAGCAGGTTATCCGTGAATTACCGATGGAATTTGCGGTGGAAGCGCAAAACCTGCTTGGCTTGTCACTAGAAGGCTCTGTTGGGTAGTACTGCTGGCCACATCTGAGATATGACGAAAATAAACTTAGAGAATAATTTATGAAAATGTTGGAAATCAAAAACCTGCACGCAAAAGTTGAAGGAAAAGAGATTCTGCGTGGTATTAATTTGACGGTTAATGCAGGGGAAGTTCACGCCATCATGGGGCCTAACGGCGCTGGGAAAAGCACATTGTCAAATGTATTAACCGGCCGCGAAGGCTATGAGATTACGCAAGGTGAAGTCATTTACCAAGGCGAAGAGCTGCTGGCACTGGAACCGGAAGAACGGGC
>CANRLD010000208.1 GCA_947631375.1 uncultured Methylophaga sp.
TTTCGCTAAAGGATCCAGCCCTAGTTCTTGGGCGATCTGCGGCCATTTCTCCCCATTGATGACTAAAATTGCGGCTAAATAAGGTTGACCTTCGCCGATCACTAACGCCTGTTCAACCAGATCATTGCTGATGATGGTTGTCTCAATATCAACAGGCGGTACTTTTTCGCCATTATTGAGCACCAGAATATCTTTAATGCGACCGGTAATAAAAATATGCCCATCCTTACCAATACGTGCTTTATCCCCGGTATGTAACCAGCCATCGGCATCAATAAGTTGCGCGGTCGCTTTATGATTGTTCCAATAGCCAAGCATATTGCCGGGGCCTTTGATCTCCAGCTCATCATCCTGACCAATACGAACTGTCACCCCAGGAATGGTATGCCCAACACTGGCCGGATCATTAGCAGAGGGCTTGTTGACACTAATCACCGGGCTGGTTTCGGTGAGTCCATAACCTTGCAACAGGGTGAGATCGAGACCGATAAACAGTTTGGCGGTATAGGCGGGTAACGCTGCACCGCCACTGACGGCAAGACGCAGTTTGCCGCCCATACGCTGCTGGAATTTTTTAGCAACGCGCTTCGACAATAGTGGCCAGAGTAACAGACCAGGTGACCAACGGCGGCGTTTTTGCTGGTAATGAAAGCGTTGCCAACCGATGGACACTGCGGCGTTGAAAATGAAACGTTGTAGTCGGCTGCCAGCGGCCAGCTGTTTCTGTACGCGATGGTAAATTCGCTCAAAAATTCTCGGCACGGCAATCATAATGGTGGGCTGTACTTGCTGAATATCCTCCGCCAGCAACGGAATGCTGCGTGAGAAAACGACCTTGGCACCTGCCATCATCGGCAGATAATATCCTCCGGTGCGCTCCAGCGTATGTGAAAGCGGTAAAAATGACAGAAAAACGTCATCCGGTAAAACGTCAAAAAACTGTAATGAGCCGTACGCCACCGATAACATATTCTGATGGCTTAGCATGACGCCTTTGGGGCGGCCTGTAGTTCCGGAGGTATAAATAATCGATGCGAGTTTGTCGGGCTCGGTGGGAGCGATAACGATTTCCACCTCCGGGCAATCAAGCCAATGGGCGAGCGAGATCATATGAGGGTCGATTGCAGAAACGTCATCTTCCTCATCGTTGAGTACGATGATGCGCTGCAAGGCGTGCTCTTCTGGTAAGACAGACTGCAGTGCTGCCCATTGTTTGCGGTTGTTTAGCAGTAATACTCTGACATCAGCATCTTGCAGGATATAGGCAACATTATCAGGCCGATCCTCTGGATACAGTGGCACAATGATCAGCCCCAGGCTTAATGCCGCCAGATCACAAAAAATCCACTCTTTACTATTACGCAGGTTAAGTGCAACGCGATCACCACGGCGCAAATTTTCCTGCTGTAATGCCCGTTGCCAGCGAGCGATATTGTCAGCAACCTGTTGCCAGCTCAGCGTCAGCCAACGTTGCAGCGAAGCATCGAAATAGCCGTAAGCAGGTCCCTGCGGGCTACGCTGCAGCCGCTGGCAGAACAAGCCATAAAGTGTTTCTGCCTGCTGGGGAGAAATGTAATCGCTATCTGCCATTGTTAATCAAATAACCAGCGTAATTGCACACCCACAATATCGACTGAGGACTTATAGTTACCAAGTAACTGGTTGCCAGAGCCGTCTGTATCGTCGATGCGACTGTCTTTCATAAACAAATGCGCGTATGCAGCATCAAAGACAAGGTTGTCGCTATATTGGTAACTGGCGCCCACCGCGACCCAAGTGCGATCATTATCCGGAATACGCGGTGTGCGGCGCTGGGCATTGGGAATAGGTGTTTCATCATAGGCAATGCCGGTGCGCCAGGACCAGCGCATATTAGGTTTATATTCCAAACCCAGACCATAGCGCATGGTGTTGTCCCAATCTTCTGTTTTAACGCTGTTTAATCGGCTGACATCGGAGTTTATTCGCAGCTCTTCAAAGCGGCTCCAGCGGGTCCAACTGGCATCGGCCATTACCGCCCATTGTGCGTTTAACTGGTGATGTAGTGCAAGAGAGGCCGATTCTGGCAAGGTTACCCGTCCTTTAGCATTACCGTCCTGGAAGCCGGCATTCGCTGCGGCATCACTGATATTTTGCGGTGTACGGAATTTACCATCGCCTTGTAAATCATGGGTAATTTTAGAGCGATAACTTAAACCGATACGGGTCGCATCAGTAAATTGATAAGTCATTCCAAGGTTATAGCCCCAGCTCCAATCATCCGCCGTAATTTTTACTTTGCCATCATTCGCTTGCGGGGTGCTGGTAAGTAAACCGAAGTCGACAGCTTGCGATAGTTCCAGATCGATATATTGCAGATTGATACCAACCCCTAATGACAGTTTTTCAGTGGCTTTGACCGCAATACTGGGATTGATATTAACGGTTAACAAATCAGAACGGATAGCGTGATAGCGGCCCTGCCAGTTATCACCATAGTCAGTGACCATGCCAAAAGGTGCGCCAACTCCGATGCCAATAACCGTAGTGTCATTAAGGGGCCGGGCATAATAGAAATTAGGTACTGCCGCCGCTTCGGCGCCATTATTACCATCACCACCTGTTAATGGTGTGCCATGCTGGTTGGAGCCGCGGTCCGAAAATTCAGCACGCGGTCCAATCAAGCTTAAGCCCATGATCATTTCCGGACGCGTCAATTGCGTCAAACCTGCCGGATTAAAAAAGATTGTGCTGGCATCATCTGCAACCGCCGTGCTCCCTGAATAGGCTCTACCCAGACCAGAGATACTTTGTTCAATAAGAGCAAATCCTGTTGCTCCGACCGGATTGCTGGTCATGCCGAGCAGAACATAAAGAGCAAAGCGCGCCGGAGAAGTCATGAGCATGACAGCATTACACCTGTTTAAAAGAATCAATGATTAATGCGCAAAACTAGCGTATGCAACGCAATGAAGCAAATTTGCCAGCCTCAGACACGCTGAAAAAGCAAATCCCAAATATCATGACCCAGGCGGTGGCCGCGTTGCTCAAACTTGGTAAGCGG
>CANRLD010000209.1 GCA_947631375.1 uncultured Methylophaga sp.
GTACATTCCCCGGCCAGCTATAGCGGCATAACGAGGCAATGGCAGCTGGCGTAAAGCGTACTGCGCCACGATTCTCGTGCTCAATACGTTGCGTTAATTCATGTATCAATAACGGAATATCTTCAGGCCGTTCGCGCAACGCGGGCATATCGATGGGGAAAACATTCAAACGATAAAACAAATCTTCGCGGAATCGCCCGTCTTCAATGTAGCTTTCCAGATTACGATGCGTCGCCGCGATCACCCTGACATCGGCTTTTTGCGTTTTGTTACTGCCGACCCGTTCAAAGGTTCTTTCCTGCAAAACCCGCAATAACTTCACTTGCATTGGCAATGGCATATCACCAATTTCATCCAGAAACAGGGTGCCGCCCTCCGCCATTTCAAAGCGGCCTTTGCGTGCAGTAATCGCGCCGGTAAACGCGCCTTTTTCATGGCCAAACAGTTCACTCTCCAGCAGCTCACCGGGAATTGCTCCGCAGTTCACTGGCACAAAAGGCTTTTCACGACGTGACGAAAAATAATGCAGATTACGGGCAACGACTTCCTTGCCCGTTCCAGACTCCCCCAGAATCAACACATTGACCTCCGAATCGGAGACCTGCTGAATCATTTTCTGTACCCGCTTCATTTTGCTGCTGTTACCAACCAGCGAGCGAAATAACGGTTCAGCTTCACTAGCACGCTCAGGACGGTTTCTATACACCGACGCCTGCTGTAATGCGTTATTGAGCTGAGGATATTTGATCGGATAACGCAAAGCACCGATGGTGCCGGGAAACTCGCTGATAACCGCTTGGGGATAATCCAGGGTAAATACCGGCACCCGTGCTTCATGATTGACCAGTTCGCGGAGTAGCTGTCTGGTTTGACCGGCGCCCCCACAGTCGCCAACCAGCGCCAGGGCAACCTCATTTAAATCGGTAATATCATCAAACCATTGTTCGATATCATCGACGACTACAGCATGACAATTAACAAACGCGATTAGCGTGGAAAGTGTTTCTCGGCGTTGGGGATCATTATCTATCACCAAGATATTACACGCGTTCATAGTTGCTCCTGAGCGGGAAAGGTAAATCACTCCGGACTTACCGAAAGTTACTGTAAGGAAAAACCATTGAAATTAAGCATTTTACAGATCGTTGTCAAAAAAATGACACTCTATCCGGGGAGATCAGCTGATACTTCTCAGCCACTAGCTGGATTGATAGGCGTTAACCGCTTTTTGTGTGAATCTGGCATCTCGCAGTTGTGATTGCAGTTCCTGCTTGCCTTGTTGGCACTGCGCGATAAGCTGTTCATTGGTGTCGATGAGAACCGGCAACACAGCCGTAATCTCCGCTTGCTGATCGGCTGTTTCCTCTAACGGAAAAACACGATCCAGCAGCAACTGCCGCTGCTTTTCCAGCGGCCCCAGACTGTCCCATTGTAAGTCATTAGCCAGGGAAAGCATTTGCTGCGTCAACGCAAGCGCCTGTTGCAAATCGTTGAGTTTATCCATCGGTAATCAATGATATTCGGCAGGAATGTTGTCCCAACCGGATTTGACTTCTGTCAATAAGCTGCTGACTTCATCCAGGATGAGCGCATCATTGTTTACATTAGCTTCAAGCAAGCGTCTGCCCATGTATTCATACAGCGAATCAAGATTGGCGGCGACTTCTCCACCTTTTTGTGCATCAAGACTGGTGCGCAATCCCTGGATAATATTCATACTCCAGGTTATCTGACGACTTTTCTCTGCAATATCGTTACGTGCAATGCAGCCTTTCGCGGTGGCAATTTTGGATAAGGCACCTTCCATCAACATCTGAATAATACGATGTGGCGAAGCAAAATTAACTTCTGACTCGACAGCGCTCCGCCCGTAACCTTCCAGCGCTTTTTTATTGATCATGTTTTGCATCATCCCGGGTTAGCTCATGTTATTTTTTGTTACTGTTATTAAGTGACGCCAATTGCTGCGTTAAAAAAGATGAGGTGTTGTTGAGACTACTCACCAGCGTATCCAGAGCGGTAAATTGCGCACGGATTCTGGCTTCAACAGAAATTATTCGGTCTTCCAGCCGCAGAATTTGATCTTCAATGCCTTTTACCTGCGTTTTCAAGCCATCTTCACGACTATCAATCAAGCCGTTATTTGCCAGCCAGCCATCTGCCAGCGTCGAGAGTTTTGCCGCAAAACCACCATTTTCTGCAGCAAACAGATTGGTAAATGACTCAAAATCGCTATTCATAATGTCAGTGATACGATCCGTATCCACTGCCATCACACCATATTTATCGATAGAAACGCCTGCTTCAATCAAATAACTAAACGAGGAGCCATCAATTGAGGTGCCAGCATTTAATACATCAAATATTTGCCGCTCCAGTATCAATAAGGTGCTGTCAGCCTCAAGCTGTCCCTTACGCTGCTGATTGATTTCCGAGCGAAGCGCGTTAAATGCAGTGGCAAATGCTTCGACTGACTCCAGGATTTTTTCATCATCCCGGCTAACCGTTAAGGTGGAAGCGCCAATTGTTGCGACAGTAATTGCCACCCCATCGATAGCACCAGTAAAGGTGTTGCTGCTACTGCTTACCGCGAAACCATCAATGTTGATTAAGGCATCCTGCGCAGAGCTAATGGCCGCACGAAACTCCACACCATCTTCCGGGTTATAGGCTAAGGCAGATAATCCGCTTTCATCCGTATTGTTACCGTCACTATCCGTCACACTGATGCGCAGTGCGTTATCCAGTCCGGTTTCTGTTGAAGACAGAACCAGTCGGGCACCTTCATCACCGGTCACAATGGTCGCGGAAACACCGGTATTATCTGCAGCATTATTAATCGCATCGCGAATACCGGCCAGCGTGTTATTGCTGCTATCAACTGTCAGTTCAAAATCGTTTTCACCAACACGGATATTCAACGTTCCTTCACCGACCACAGCAGTTGTATCGGCATAGGCCTTGGTAGCAATTTTATCGCGCTCGGCCAGTGCTACAACGTCAATATTGTAATTGCCGGCA
>CANRLD010000210.1 GCA_947631375.1 uncultured Methylophaga sp.
AGCCCGGTTGGTCACGTGCTTACCGCACAATCTGCTGACGGTATTTGTGCTGTCTATCTGGGAAAGCGTCCTGCGCAGTTGATTGCCAGTCTGGAAAAACAGTTTCCTCGTGCCAGTTGTACCAATGATAGTCATCTGGTTAAAAGCACGCTGGCGCAAGTGATTGAACTGATCCATCAACCACAGAAAACGTATCAATTCACCCTTGATTTACGTGGTTCGGACTTTCAAAAACAGGTCTGGCAAGCCTTGCGAGAAATCCCCGTCGGCAGTACGGCAAGTTACAGTGATATTGCTGACAAACTACATAAAAGCGGAGCGGTAAGAGCAGTTGGCAGTGCCTGCGCCGCCAATAATATTGCTGTTATTATTCCGTGCCATCGGGTTATTCGTAAAGATGGCCTGTTGTCTGGCTATCGCTGGGGACTGGATAGCAAACGCGCCCTGTTGCAGCGAGAGGGTGTCATATTGCAGCCATGATTAGCGGAGATTTATTTGCAGCCAGCGATTTACCATCATGCCTGCAAATAAAGCCGGATGTCTTTCTGTTGCAAGGATTTGCCGTAGCCCAGGCAGAAATATTGCTCACCCACATCAGACAGATTGCCGCCCAATCGCCATTTCGCAACATGCAAACGCCGGGCGGCTTTTATATGTCGGCCGCCATCACCAATTGTGGTGAGTTTGGCTGGCTGAGTGACCAGCACGGTTATCGTTATTCGGCAATTGATCCACAACGTCAGCAGGGTTGGCCACCCATGCCGCAGTGTTTTTACCGGCTGGCAGATCACGCCGCAAGGCTGGCAGGATTTGCACAGTTTCACCCCGATGTCTGTCTGATAAACCGTTATGAGACTGGCGCCAAAATGGGATTGCATCAGGATAAGGATGAGCTGGACTTTTCCCAGCCTATTGTGTCGGTGTCGCTGGGCAGATCTGCACTGTTTCAGTCGATTCCGTTAGCGCATGGCGATGTTATTGTCTGGGGTGGCACCGCCAGGCGTCATTATCATGGTGTCGTTAAACTGACTTCTGCTGACCATCCGCTGACCGGTGATTACCGGTTTAATCTGACCTTTCGTCGCGCCAGATAATATTGCGCCCCGGATTATTCCACCAGCTGCCAGCAATCCTCGCCAATCTGCAAAGTGTCGCCTGCAACCATTTGTCGACGTTTACGGGTTTCAGTTTCACCATTGACACTAACCTGTCCTGCAGCAATCAGGTTTTTGGCTTCGGCGCCGCTACTGGCAATGCCTTCAAACTTCAGTATCTTGAATAGCTCGACCGGGCTTTTAGTGATGTATACCAAATTGGGCTTTGCAGTCATTTTTATCTCATCTTGATTGTGAGTAATGGTTTGTAAGTTATTTAAAATTAACACTATTACGGGTTGTTTAACTATATATCAACGGGAACATTGGTAGCCGGCCAGTCATAACCATGGTCGTTAATACAGTGACAGTTTACGATAGCGATGTTGCTGTTGTCAGAATGATAAAAAACACCAGCAGTATGACAGAAACTGTTTTTGACCGTGTGCTGCTGCGATGGCTTTGGCACAATTGCTGTTGACGATGAGAGTTGCTAAGGTGCTCCGCGAGTCAAGCATAATGCAGCCAGACGACTGCTGAATCATGAAAAAGAGGCTGGAATGACACCAGGTAAAGATGACTTTTGGTTTCTGCCATTAGGTGGTTGCGGTGAAATCGGTATGAACCTGAATGTCTATGGGCACAATGGCCGCTGGTTAATTGTCGATTGTGGTGTCACTTTCCAGCCGGAAACTGATGAGTTTGGCGAAGCAATAAACAGTCAAAACCCACCGATTCAAATGGCCGATCCGCAGTTTCTGATTGATCGTCGCCAGCAGCTTGATGGCCTCATTATTACCCATGCTCATGAAGATCATATCGGTGCGGTGCCGTATCTGTGGGAGTATTTTGCTTGCCCGGTTTACACCACCGCCTTTACCGCGGCTATCCTGCGTCGCAAGCTTATCGAGCGCGGTATTGCCGATAAAGTGCCGGTCATTATTGTTGAGGCAGATGCCAAACGGCAGATCGGCGTTTTTCAGGTGGAATGGTTACGCCTGACGCACTCCATTCCTGAGCCTTTTGCATTACTGATCAGTACTGCTGTGGGCAAGGTGTTTCATACCGCAGACTGGAAGCTGGACAAAGATCCGGTGATTGGCCCGGGGTACGAGCCGGCGGTGTTCCAACAGCTGGCCGAGCGGCAGATTGATGCGATGGTCTGTGACTCCACCAATGCCAATGTACAAGGCTGGTCCGAGTCGGAAGCTAATCTGTATAAAGGGCTGAAGCGTCATATTGAAAGGGCTTCGGGCAGGGTGGTGGTCGCCTGTTTTGGCAGCAATATTGCGCGTTTGCAAACATTAGCCAGAATTGCCGGCGAAACAGGGAGACATCTTGGCCTGTTGGGACGATCGCTAATCAACACGGTGCAGGCGGCCAAACAGTCAGGGCTATGGCCCGATGTCAACGCCTCGGTAGATTCGGCACATTTGGGATATCTTCCTGCGCATACGGTGTTATTGGTTGCAACCGGCAGTCAGGGCGAGCCAAGAACAGCATTAAATCGATTGAGCACCAACAGTTTTCGCGATCTGCAATTATCGCCGGGAGATACGGTTATTTTCAGCTCCAAGGTGATTCCGGGCAATGAACTGGCGATTGCCGCCTTGATCGAACGATTGAAAGCCATGCAGGTGGAGGTGATTGATGTGGATAACAGTGCCTTGCCCATTCATGCTTCCGGACATCCTGCCAGTGAGGAATTAAAAACCATGTATCAATGGGTGCAACCACAATGTGCCATTCCGGTGCATGGCGAGCTGTTGCACATGAAGGCCAATGCCAGGATTGCCAAAGCCAGCGGGGTGCGATTGCAACTGCTGGGGCAAAACGGTGATTTGTTTTATATCGCGCCAGTTAATGGTATTCGGCGCGGTGCTGTTAAAACAGGACGCTGGGGACTGGTTGATCGTAAAGTGCTG
>CANRLD010000211.1 GCA_947631375.1 uncultured Methylophaga sp.
TCTGGGCACCGAAAAACCCAGCGGATTGCCGATGGGACCCGCGCGAGATTGCTGAACAGGACCGCGATTATTTTCTGGAGCGCATGTATCCAGCCTATGGCAATCTGGTGCCGCGTGATATCGCATCGCGTGCGGTAAAGCATATCTGTGATGAAGGTCGAGGTGTTGGTCACGAAATTAATTGCGTCAAGTTAGGCGTCTACCTCGATTTTGCTGATGCAATAAAACAGCAGGGCATTGCGGTAATTAATGAAAAATACGGCAATCTGTTTCAGATGTATCAGCGTATTACCTCGGAAGATCCAACCCGGCAGCCGATGCGCATCTATCCTGCAGCGCATTACACCATGGGTGGCTTGTGGGTGGACTATAACCTGATGACGACGATTGACGGCTTGTTTGCCGCTGGTGAGGCCAATTTTTCGGATCATGGTGCGAATCGATTAGGTGCCAGTGCGTTAATGCAGGGGCTGGCCGATGGCTATTTTATTTTACCGGCGACAGTTTCCGATTATCTGGCGCGACAACAACCCTTGGCAGACAACGCTTATCCAGCAGTAGAGCAGGCAATGCAGCGAGCAGATCAACAATTGCAACGCTTGCTCAACGCCCCCGACCCGAAATATACGCCAGATCATTTTCATCGGCGGCTGGGGCGGATTTTATGGGACCACTGCGGCATGGCGCGCAATGCTGTTTCTTTAAAACAGGCGATTGGTGAGATTCAGCAGTTACGAGAGCAGTTCTGGCGTGAAGTCAAAATCAGTGGTCATGCCGGGCAACTGAACCAGACGCTGGAGCGTGCCGGTCGGGTAGCCGACTTTATGGAGCTTGGCGAGTTAATGTGTATTGACGCGCTTAATCGGGAAGAGTCCTGCGGTTGTCATGCCCGGGTGGAGCATTTAATGGCAAATGGTGAAGCGCAGCGTCACGATGACGATTTCAGTTTTGTTTCAGCCTGGCAGTTTACTGGTGATGTTCGCCAGCCCCGGCTGATCAGGGAGCCACTGCATTTTGATTTTGTCAGCCCCGGAATCCGGAATTATCAATGAACTTTATTTTGCATATTTGGCGGCAGAAAAATTCAGAAACTACAGGTTTCTTTGAACGATATGAGCTGGAGGTCGCAGCGGAATCGTCATTTCTGGAAATGCTCGACGCCCTGAATGAAAGACTGATAAGCGAGGGTAAAGAAGCGATTGTCTTTGATCACGATTGCCGGGAAGGGATCTGCGGTAGTTGCAGTCTGGTGATTAACGGTGAACCGCATGGTCAGCATCAGGCCACCACCACCTGCCAGCAATATATGCGTGACTATCAGCATCAGCGTGAACTGTGGATTGAACCGTGGCGCGCTACCGCCTTTCCAGTGATAAAAGATTTAATGGTGGATCGCAGTGCTCTGGATCGACTGATCCAGGCTGGCGGTTATATCCCGGTAAGAACCGGCGCTGCTGCCGAAGCAAATACCCAGTTGATTGCCAAAGCTGAGGCGGATAAAGCTTTTGATGCCGCGACCTGCATTGGCTGTGGTGCCTGCGTTGCCGTCTGTCCCAATGCCTCTGCTACCTTGTTTATCGCCGCGAAAGTCAGTCATTTAAGCCATTTGCCACAAGGACAACTGGAAACAAACCGCCCGGCAAAGATGTTGGCCAGAATGGAAGCCGAAGGCTTTGGCAGTTGCAGTAATTATCGGGAATGCGAACGCGCCTGTCCCAAACAGATCAGTACCCACACTATTGCCACGCTGAACAAACTGCTTTATCGGCGCTGATCCATATCAGCCTGTTTTTTTTATTATATAGCCCTTTCTCTGGAGCCATAGATGGATGAAGATCTAATCAGTAAGCTTGATTTGATGACAGAAAAGCGCCGTGTGTTGATGCTGTTTGCAGCAGCGGATGAAACCATTGTGCAACAGGAAATTTTACCGCTGTTCCCTGAGCAGCAGTGGAATATTCAGCTCAGTCATTTTCAGCAGCAACAAGCCTGTCAAATTGATGATGATCATTTGGTGATCTGCTATCTGAACGATGAAAATGTGCGCGAGTTGATGCTTCAGGCACGAGATCAGCAATGGACTGTTGGCTTGTTGCCGCATCCGGAAATGAAACACGCTCGCTATGGTTTTGGTATTGCTAGCACGATAGAAGAAGCGCTGGGAGATATCGTTGATACCCAGGCAGTGCAGTTGGATCTGTTGTTGTGTAATGAAAAGCCGGTCTTTAACTCGGTGATCATCGGTCAGACATTCACCTTGGTGCCCGGCGAGGCAATGGTTGAATCACTCTGGTTGCGGGCGCAGCGCTTCTGGCGGTTGATGCGTAACCTGAAAGATGTGCGTTTTACGCCGATTACGCTAACCACCGCCAAAGAAAAAGTCATCGAAACGGCTGCTTTTGGCGTGGTAGCCGTGGAGCATGGGCGAAGTTCGGTGCTGTCAAGACGTCTCATCGAAAATTCGAATGCCAATGACGGGATGTTGCATGCACTGGTGCTGGTGCCGCGAAGTGTGTCTGAAATGGTGCGGTTTTTATTTGCCTCGCTGTTTATGCGTAATCTTTGGCGTGGCAATACACCGTCATTTATTGGTTTTGTTAAAAGCAGTCGTTTCATATTGGAAACAACCAAACCCATCCAGTATAGCCACGATGAAGTTGTCTCAGAAGCTCAGCGACTGGATTTACGTGTCGAGCGACGCTGTATTCGCTTTATACCGGGTCGGTTATTAACGGTAGAGGATGTTGCCACAGAGCAAAAAGAAGTGGTCAGCACCAATGCGCTGCCATTAGGTAAAGCTCGTAGTGAACTGGTGAGCAATTCCTTACCGTGGATACATCACGCAGCAGCAGAAGAGTTTAAAGAGCTATTCTTGACGATGCGGGAAAGTGCCAAGGCAACCCCAGCTTATATTACGCTGATGGTGCTCTCAACCTCTCTGGCGGCATTTGGCATGTTTGCCAATTCGATCCCGGTGGTGATTGGTGCGATGGTA
>CANRLD010000212.1 GCA_947631375.1 uncultured Methylophaga sp.
AAAGGTTTAGTAGGCCCTATTATCAGGCTGAGTTAAACTGGATGTTGTTTACAACGTTGGGTGAGTGTAGTGACAGAATTTGATGGACAACTGAATAAGATGGTGGCGACCTTGCCGGAGCAGGGCACTGTGGTCAGCTATCAAAAGGTGTTAGGGGAACACCGGATCCCGATGAATCCACTTATTGGTTCTCCAATTCAGTTGGTGTATGCCGGTGAAATCCTGTGTCAGAATTGCCAGCGAAAAACAAAAAAAAGCTACAGCGGTGGGTTTTGTTTTCCATGTTCTCAAAAACTGGCGCAATGTGACTTGTGTTTCCTGAAGCCAGAGCTGTGCCATTTTGCACAAGGTACTTGTCGCGAACCGGAGTGGGGCGAGCAAGTCTGTATGCGGGATCATATTGTGTATCTGGCGAACAGTTCTGGTTTGAAAGTGGGAATTACGCGGAGTTCACAAGTGCCGACACGCTGGCTGGACCAGGGGGCAGGACAAGCTTTACCGATTATGCGGGTGAATAGCCGTTACCATTCCGGCTTGCTTGAAGTGTTGTTCAAACAACATGTTTCGGATAGGACTGATTGGCGGAAAATGTTGCGTGGCCCGGCTGAAGCGATTGACTTGATTCACTGCCGTGATCAGTTGCTGACAGAGTGTGCTGCAGATATTGATGCGTTGCGACAGCAGCTGGGGGAGGAGGCTATCACCATGCTGGCAAACGAGAATGTGCGCGAAATAACCTACCCTGTGCAACAATATCCGCAAAAAATCAGTTCCTTGAATTTTGATAAAACCCCGGAAATTGCCGGGCAGTTATTGGGAATAAAAGGGCAATATCTGATTTTGGATTGCGGCGTGCTGAATATTCGTAAGTTCAGCGGTTATCAAGTAACAATGAAGGTGTGAGCGTGTGATGTATTCGCTATTACGAAATCTGATGTTCAAACTGGATGCCGAAGCGGCGCATCATCTGGCGTTGACCAGTTTAAACTGGCTGGAGATGACCGGCTTATTACGGCTGATGCTGCCAAAAATGCCAACCGTACCGGTGCAAGTGATGGGTTTACGTTTCCCCAATCCAGTTGGACTGGCTGCAGGGCTGGATAAAAATGCTGATTATCTTGAAGCTTTGGCAGTATTGGGTTTTGGTTTTATCGAGGTAGGAACGGTTACTCCCCGCCCACAACCTGGCAATGCAAAGCCGCGATTGTTCCGATTGCCTGAGGCCGAAGCCATCATCAATCGTATGGGATTCAATAATCTGGGCGTGGAACATCTGCTCGAACAGGTGCAGATCGCGCAAACAGACACCATTGTCGGTATCAATATTGGAAAGAATATTGATACTCCGGTTGAAAAAGCAGTGAACGACTACCTGTTCAGCCTGGAAAAAGTGTACACACACGCAGACTATGTAACGATTAATATTTCCTCGCCGAACACACCGGGCTTACGCAACTTGCAGTTTGGTGAGGCACTGGATAATTTGCTGGATACTTTGAAAAATCGCCAGCAGCAACTTGCGCAACAGCATCAACGTTACTTACCCATGGCGGTAAAAGTTGCACCGGACTTAAGCCTTGAAGAAGTGCAGCAACTGGCGGAATGTTTTACCCGCTTTGAAATAGACGCTGTGATTGCAACGAATACGACGCTTGCACGTGATGCGGTCTCCGGATTAAAGCATGCGGAAGAAGCAGGCGGCTTAAGTGGTCGCCCGGTATTGGCTGCATCAACGGAAATTGTCCGCCAGTTCAAGCAAGCCTTACCGGCTGAGACGCCGATCATTGCGGCTGGGGGCATAATGAGCGCTGAAGATGCCATGCAAAAGCTCGAAGCTGGCGCGCAGCTGGTACAAATTTACAGTGGCCTGATTTATCGCGGGCCAACATTAATTCAAGATATTGTAAAAACCATCCAGGTGAGGAGATAACATGAGTAGCGGAACGGGAAGCGTCATGGGTGATATTCTGCTGAATATTTTGTTTGCAGCAATTATCGTCATTGTCGGTCGCACCGTTGTGCGCTGGCTGGTGAAATTGTCGCGCAAGATTATGGTTCGCGCCAATATGGATCCTATCCTGATTAATTTCAGCAGCTCAATTATCAATATTCTGTTGCTGTTGTTTGTATTAATCGCTGCGCTGGATCAGTTGGGCGTCAACACTAACTCTATGATAGCGGTTGTGGGTGCCGCCGGCCTGGCAATTGGTCTGGCGTTAAAGGATTCACTACAGAATTTTGCTGCGGGAGTCATGCTGATCATTTATCGGCCATTTCGAATTGGTCACTTTGTCGAAGTTGGCGGCATCACTGGTATTGTTGAACAGATCACTATTTTTAATACCGTCATGCACACACCGGACAACCGAGAAGTCATTGTGCCCAACGGCCAGATTTATTCCAGCGCTATTACCAACTATTCAGCGCGCGATACCCGGCGAATTGATATGGTATTTACCATTGATTACAGTGACGATTTGTTGAAAGCAAAAAAAATCATGACCGATATTGTGACAGGACATCAATTAGTGTTAGCTGAGCCGAAAGCATTGATTCAAGTACGCGAGCTGACAGAAAACGGCATAAATTTCAATGTTTTTCCGTGGGTGAAAGCCGATGATCTGGGAACGGTGAAAGCCGACATCATTGAGCAAATAAAACTGGCCTTTGATGCAAATGACATCAGTATTCCTTATCCACAAATGGATATTCATATTAATAACGTGGATGCCGAGCAAAATAGCCAGACAGAACAGTAACGTATTTGTTTAAAACGAATCTTTCCAGGCGCGTAGCACTTTAAATACTGCCAATGGCGAATTCAGCGCTTGGCCTGCATAAGCTTGCGCTGCTTTTTTTACCTCACTGATGTCGCAGCGCAGAAAGGGATTAGTGCGCTTTTCTTCATGCAGTTTTGCTGGAACAGTGGCGATATTCTGTTCTCTCAATGCCCTGACATTAGCGATACGCTTCAGTAGG
>CANRLD010000213.1 GCA_947631375.1 uncultured Methylophaga sp.
TGCATCTGGATGGGCAAATCCAGTTCTTCGGCATTGACCATAATGGCTTCCAGCGTTTTATCGGAAACGGTATAGGGCGCATGCGGTGCGTAGTTTGTGCTGATAAGAGGGTGATGCCGATACTGATCATGCAAGGCCTGACCTTTGTACAGGTATTCATTGACATCGCTTGCCCAGCTGGTTGGAAAATCAATGACAACCATGCCCAGACTGGCGCGAATGCCACTGCGATCAACCACTCTGGCCGTGGCTTCTGGAAAGAAGTACATATCATTGAAGCAAGTGGTGCCGCCGCGGATCATTTCGGCGATAGCAAGTGCCGAGCCGGCTTCGACAAAGGCATCACTGACAAACTGTTGTTCGGCAGGCCAGATATGATCATTGAGCCAGGTCATTAGCGGCAAATCATCCGCCAAGCCTCGAAACAATGTCATTGCCGTATGGCCGTGATTGTTAATTAACCCGGGCATCAAGCAGTGTTCATTGAGATGATATAGTTGCGTGGCTCGATAATGTTGGGCTGCTTGCGCCTGCGGTAACAGCGCTACAATAATGCCTTCATGTATGACAATAGAATGATTTTCCAGAACAAGCTGCTCTGCTGTCATCGGCAGGCACCAGCGGGCGTTAATAATCAGATCGACGGTTTTCATAGCGCTTGATTATAACCGTCCTCAGCAGGAGAGCACAGTGCACAGCGTGAGTGACATGCTTCAACCAATAAAATGGCAGGACCAATAGCTTCACTTACTGGATCAACGTTTGCTGCCTCTAAAGCAAGAATGGGTTCGTTATAGTGAAGCTGAGGCGGTGGTCGAAACTATCCGTGACATGGTGGTAAGAGGAGCACCGGCGATTGGAATAAATGCGGCTTACGCTGTGGTTCTGGCGGCTCGTCAGGCATGGGAAAGTGCCGGAAACCGTTGGCAACAAGCGATGTATGCATTGGGTACTGGCGAAATATCATCAGGTAAAGCTGATGGTGGTAGCACCGATGTCGACGATTGACTGGCAAACCGAATCCGGGCAGCAGATTGTTATTGAACAGCGGCCATCGACAGAAGTAACCCATATTGGTGCTACACCACTCACAGCGGATGGCGTTCAGGTAAACAACCCGGCGTTTGATGTCATGCCAGCTGCATTGATAACCGCTATTATTACCGAGGCGGGCATTGTGTTGTCGCCGTCAGCCGCTACAATGAAAACTCTTCTAACGGATCATTAAGGAGCAAGGTATGTCCCAAACCGCATTGGTGACTGGTAGTAACCGGGGAATTGGTCTTGAATTATGTCGACAATTAAAAGATCGCGGCTTTGATGTCATTGCAACTTGCCGACATCGTTCACCATCGCTGGTCGATCTTGATGTCGAGATTATTGAAAATGTTGAAGTCAGTGATCCGGACAGCCTCAAGGCACTTACTGAAAAGCTTGGCGAGCGTAAAATTGACTGGCTGATTAATAATGCCGGTATTGCGGGAGGCTTGGGGCTCAATGATGTGGACAGTAACAGCATCGACAGCTTTAAACGTATGTTTGAAGTCAACAGTCTTGGGCCATTATTTACTACCCATGCGTTGCTGAATCATTTGTCTCAAGGCAGCAAGGTTGGCATTATTACCAGCCGAATGGGATCAATGGCAGACAATGACTCCGGAGGCAGTTATGCCTACCGTATGTCAAAAGCTGCTGTTAACGCGGCAGGGAAATCGTTATCGATTGACCTGAAACCTCAAGGCATTGCGGTTGCCATTCTTCATCCAGGCTGGGTGCGTACTGATATGACCGGATTTGACGGTTTAATTGATAGCGCTGAATCTGCAACCGGCTTACTGGATCGGATGGATGAGTTGACGATCAACAGCACGGGTACTTTTTGGCATATGAATGGTGACGTATTGCCTTGGTAGCCTATCCAGCGCTTGCAGGTTCGCAGCAATGCGCTTTGCCGGCATTGCTGCAACCCGCAAGCAGGGCGCCAGCCCAGTTTACTGACAGCAGCCATCAAATCTGGTTTTGTGAAACCGTTGATGGGCCGATGGTGTTGAAAGTATGTGAGCACCAGCATATTGAAAACTCAGCTTTCTGGCGTGGAATGAACCGCCTGTTTGCAATTGATTTCCCTGCATCGCTGGAAAATATCGCGACGATATATCAGTTTGTCTCTCGCTTGAGTCCTTTAGTCATTCCACAATTTATTGCTGCCAAGGCCTCAAGCTTTGTGTTGGCAAGGTGGTTGCCGGGCGATATCTTGCAGAGCGAAAAAGTGACGCAAAACAGTGTTGAATTATTGGCGGCACACCTTGGTTTATTGCACAGGCAGCAGCAAACGCGTTGGGGGACGATACAACAGCCACAATTTACCGCCGCAGAGTGGCAGACACGACTGCAAGATACTTTACAGACCTTGGCGGGAGAGATGACTGACCCTTTTTGCAGTGAAGTATTGCAACAGGCTGTTGAGCAGGTGAGTACACTGGTTGAAGATTGTTTTGTGCCGATCATGCCCGACTTACGTTGGGATCAGTTTTTGACGCACCAAGCCACGCTGGCACTAGTGGATTTGGATGCTGTTGTCTATGGCCCCAGAACACTAGAATTTGTTTTGCTTGAGTATTTGCTGGATGATGCTCAGTCCGCGCACTTTATACGAACATATCAATCTTATTTGCCGGTTCCAGACCTGTCAGCTGTGCGTGATGCCTATCGTTTATTACTGTTTTTGATGAATGTCCTGGGGGAAACAGATCTTAAAAAATGGCTGGCTGCTCCACAACGCTTTTAAGAGTATTCGTTCAGACGAAACTGCACTGTCAGCAATTGGCGCCATTTAAAATAGCCAGCTATCGCCAAAAACAGGTAAATACTGAACATAACGATCGTCGCGTAAAAACCAGTCAATGCATAAAGCACAATCGCTGCGGAATTA
>CANRLD010000214.1 GCA_947631375.1 uncultured Methylophaga sp.
TAATAACGAAGCTGACCGCTGAAAAGATTTTCCATCTTTTTTTATCCCAGAAATTCATATCGAATGCCGCGACTGTAAAGATAGTCGGATTGGTAAATCCGCCAATGACCACGCACCAGCAGGCAATAACCGACAAAGTTACTCCGGCACTCACCGCTGCGGCATAAAAACCCAAGCAGAACAACCCCATTAAAGCATAATCAATGTGTGCCCGGATCATGGTTTTGTAATCCACTAGGAATTTACCATCAATACCTTCAATCGGGAACCATCGGGCAAACGTCATCAGCCATGCTGATAAAATTAATGCTGTCACCATCAATACCGCACCAAGCAGTAACACTTCCATTTCTCTCTCCTTCGTTTTGTTATGTTATTTGAAGAGCGGTTATTAAAGGCTGAACCGATGGTGAGGCTCAACCGATAATTGCCCACCATACTCGGGCAAATTTCCCGTCAATGCGTCAGCCACTTTGCAGCGGTAAGGTCTAGGCCTAGACTGTGGGGCATTATCTTGTGGATAAACCATGAATCTTCGACTGCAACTTTTTTTCAGAATTATGTTGATAGGCTTTGTTTGCCTGATCTGTAGTGCGGGTTACGTGCTGTACCAGACAGATCAGCAGGCAAAAATTGAGGCTGATTTAACGGCATTACGCATAGAAAAGCAGCTCAGCGGCCAGCTGCTGGAAATGTTTTCCCGTTATGATTCTTCCCTAGGGTTTCCTAACTCTGACATTCTGCAACAACTCAACGGACTGTCCGGTTCCTGTGTTCAGTTTTTATCGCGCTCTGAGAGTCGCCGCCGCAATCTGTGCAACGAAGTGATACATGACGAACCCCGTTGGCCGCTCTGGTTTGGTCGGCTTTATCAAAAACTGTTCCAACCCAATTACGAAGCCCGCCGTCAATTATTTTTTCACGCAATGACTTACGGTACGATTTTGGTGTCATTGAATGTAGAGACCGAAATTGCTCGTGCCTGGAATAATCTGCGCGCGATTCTCGGCATTTTATCGGCGAGTATATTGGCGGTGTCATTACTGGTATTCATGACCATCAACCGCATGTTACGACCCGCACATTTAATTGTCCGCGGCTTGGAAAAAATGCGTCAAGGTAATCTGCAAACACGTATCCCCAGCTTTGATATCAGGGAATGGCGGCATACCAGCGAAGCGATTAACGCGCTGGCCTCCAGTCAGCAACAAATCATGGCTGAAAACCGGCAACTGGCACTAAAACTGATTAATGCCCAGGAAGAAGAGCATCGCTTTATCAGCCGTGAATTACATGATGAATTTGGGCAATGTCTGGCAGGGATCAATGCCATAACCACCTCGATCAGTCAGACTGCTCGTAAAGAGTGTCCGTCCATTGTCAGTGAAGCTGAAAATATCGGTCATATTTCCGCCCACATGATGTCGGCTTTACGCGGACTGTTAACCCGACTACGCCCCGCAGACATAGACGAGTTGGGGCTGACACACAGTCTGGAAAACCTGATAAAAAGCTGGAATCAACGCTCAGCGGGAACAACGCAGATCCATCTGCACATTGCCCAAGGAGTAGACACACTCCCAGAGCCTCTGCCAGTCAATCTGTATCGCATTGTGCAGGAGGCGCTGACCAATATCGCCAAACATGCCGAGGCCAGCGAAGCCAACATCGAACTACGCTATATAAATGCACAACAATTAATGCTGCAAATCGACGATAACGGCAAAGCCCAGCGGGAAATGCTTAATCAGAGTAAAGGGGTCGGCCTGCTCGGTATTTCAGAACGCGTCACCGCGCTGGGTGGCGAAATTATTATAGATACGCATTATGATGGTGGCTTGAAACTGTTAATTATTCTGCCGGTTAAACCACCATCAGCGCCAGTAGCGGAGAACCAACATGGCTGAAAGCAATATCCAGATTTTACTGGTTGATGATCATGCAATTGTACGCGAAGGTTATCGTTCATTGCTGCAAAAACAGCCAAACTTAAGTGTCATCGCAGATGCACGGGATGCGGCTGAAGCCTATCAAAATTATAAAACCTTTCAGCCTGATGTAGTGGTGATGGATATCTCCATGCCCGGTCAAAGCGGGCTGGAGGCCATCACTCGCATTCGCCAGTTTGATCCCCAGGCGCGGATTCTGGTGTTCAGCATGCATCAAAATCCCAGCTTTGCACTGCAAGCAATCCGGGCGGGTGCATCAGGTTATGTCACCAAAAGCAGCGATCCGACCTTATTAATTCACGGGATTTATCAAGTGTACGAAAATGAGCTGAGCCTGAGCCCGGATATAGCGCAGGCGCTGGCGCTGGAAAAACTGGGGCAGGACAAAGCGAGACTGGATGATTTGACCGTCAGGGAGTTTGAGATATTACGTTTATTGCTGGAGGCAAAAAGTAATCAGCAAATCGCTGATATTTTAAATATCAGTCCGAAAACCGTATCCAATTCACATTACATTATCAAACGTAAACTGGAAGTCACCTCAGATATTGAACTCACCCGCCTCGCCATTCGCATGAAGTTATTAAACTTGCGCGACTTAATTGACGAGACGGAATGAGTTCCGCTTGACGATATAAAGCTTAAGCCACCTTATCCTTATCGTCGAAGTCATTGCGGATAAGGTAGTCAAATGCGCCCAGAGCAGCTCTTGCACCCTCTCCCATTGCCATAATAATTTGCTTATACGGAATAGTAGTAACATCTCCGGCAGCAAACACACCGGGCATGGACGTTGCACCGCGCGCATCTATTTCAATTTCGCCATATTGACTCAGTGCCAGTGTGTCTTTTAACCAGTCGGTATTCGGAACCAGGCCAATTTGTATAAACACACCCGCCAATTCAACATGGTGTGAGGTCTCAGTTGCCCGCTCTGTATAGTTCAGACCGTTAACTTTCTGTTCATCACCGGTTACTTCGG
>CANRLD010000215.1 GCA_947631375.1 uncultured Methylophaga sp.
CACCGGCAAAGCCCTGCCAGATATGGCGCTTGAGGATTTTTGTGCCTTGCGCTTCCAGTCTGGCAATCCAATTGCGCAACAGCGGTGAGGCTTTCATGCGCTTAGGGAATACGCGACCGGAACTGCCGGTAAAAATTTCAATATTGAGCGCTTCTGTCCAAGCGCAGATATCAGCAGGGGTAAAAGCATCCAGTGCCGGTTGCAACTGCGTTGCAGCCGCGCCGAAGCGGGTGCGAAATTGCTCATAATTTTCTGAATGAGTGATATTCAGACCAGACTTACCGGCAAGCAGGAATTTGCGCGCAAGCGTCGGCATGCTTTCATAGACAGTGACATCATGGCCCTGTCGAGAAAGAATTTCGGCTGCTGCAAGGCCGCTTGGTCCGCCACCAATAATGGCAATTGTCTTGGCTGTCATCTGAACTCACTTATTGTTCTGGCTGTTTTACTAAAGTTGCGCATGGAAACAAGTCAGAACTCATCCAGAACTGAGGCGAAGGTGAAAAACTGCCGTTTTATGATTTTAGCAGGCGAGAATCAGCGACCAAAATAATCATGGCAAAAATACCACGAAGATAAAAATACAGATTTTTCAATCTTTGTTATTTAGAAAATGTTCAAATAGACTAAATGTTTATCAATAAAAAACCATGATTATTGTATATAATTTATGTGTAGTTCTTAAAAACTAAATTAATTCTGCAATTCTTCTTAAAAGATTGTTATTTTTAACACGAGTTGTTATTCTTTGGTTGTTCAGAGATTTATATTTACTAGATTTTTATTGATATTTTAAAATAAGATAAGGTTTTCATGATGAATATATCACGGCCAATTCTTGATAGTGTCAATTTAACAGATATCCAGGAATTTGAACTTGTTGATATTATCAGTAGTCATGCTTTACAGCTTGGCTTTGATTATTTCAGTTTTGTACTTCGTATTCCTCAATCCTTGACCCGGCCCAAGCTTAAAAGCTTCGATAATTATTCGGAGGACTGGCGCCGTTACTATCAGAAAAATGAATGTTTGCTGACCGATCCGGCGATTCAGCTTTCCATGCGCAGTTCCAAACCGGTTGTCTGGACGGAAAAACTCTACCACCAAAATAAAATCTTATGGCAGGAGATGAAAAAGGACGGGCATTTTGTCGGCGTGACCCAATCCTGTTGGGGGCCGCAATCAATCGCGGGCTTTCTGTCTTTCGCGCGGGGCGGGGCACCAATCAGCAAGACAGAATTAAAAACTATTGAGCAAGTGCTGCGACCCTTGAGCCTGTCACTTTTTACAAGATTCTACGATCTTTACCGGCTGGATGAGACTTATAATACTGACGAGCAGATTATTACTCTGCGCGAGCGGGAAATATTACGCTGGACCGGTGATGGTAAAACTGCGGAGGATATTTCAATCATCTTGAATATCACGCCACGTACAGTGCATTTTCACATGAATAATGTTTTGAACAAGCTGATTGTGTCCAACAAAGTTCATGCGGTGATGAAGGCGCATCTTATTGGGCTTTTATAACCGAAACTGCCGCCGTAGATGCTACGGCGGCAGTTTTACTACAACGCTATTGCGCGAATTATTTATAGCGCGACAGGCCAAGGTCAGACGTATCAATATCTGGTTTTTTACCAGAGATCAGATCCGCGATAATGCGGGCGGAACCGCAGGACATTGTCCAGCCCAGCGTCCCGTGACCGGCATTGATATAGAGATTGTCATATTTGGTGCCACCGATAATCGGGGTTGAATCCGGTGTCATCGGGCGCAGACCAGACCAGAAAGTGGCTTTGGACAGATCACCGGCGCCGCCGAACAGGCCATTGAGGGAAAGTTCCAATGTTTCACGGCGTTCTGCCAGCAGACGCGGCACATAGTCCGTCACTTCGGCCATGCCGCCCACACGAATGCGGTCGCCAAGACGGGTGATCGCGATCTTGTAGGTTTCATCCAGAATTGTGGATACAGGTGCGCGGCTTTCATCAGTGATCGGCACAGTGATGGAATAGCCCTTCACCGGATAGATCGGCACATTCAGGCCAAGACCTTTGACCAGCTGCGGTGTGAAGCTGCCAAGAGCTGCCACATAGCGATCAGCGGTAAAGGTGCCTTTATTGGTTTCCACCGCAGCAATACGGCCGCTATTGAGCTGGAAGCCTTTGATATCCACATTAAAATGGAACTGAACGCCCAGTTCCTCAGCCATTTTCGCCAGTTTGTTGGTGAAAATGAAGCAATCACCGGTGCCGTCATTCGGCATACGCAAACCACCAGCGATCATGTGCTTAACATGGGCCAGTGCCGGTTCTGCTTCGGTGCATTTCTGTGCATCCAGCACTTCAAATTCAATGCCGTCCTGACGCAGGCTTTCAATATCCTTGCCAAGCACTGCATCAAAATCTTTCTGATTACGGAAAAGCTGCAAAGTACCTTTGGAACCATCATCAAAGCTGATGCCGGTTTCATCGCGCAGTTCAATCAGACTTTCGCGGCTATAATTGGAAATGCGCAGCATACGGGCTTTGTTGATTGCATAGGCAGAGGCTGTGCAATTGGCCAGCATCGACATCAGCCAGCTATACATGGCCGGATTGCAGGTCGGGCGGAAAATCAGCGGGGAGTGTTTTTTAAACAGCCACATCGCCGCTTTCTGCGGAATACCAGGGGCTGCCCAAGGTGTTGAATAACCGTAAGATAGCTGCCCCGCATTGGCAAAGCTGGTTTCCAGTGCCGGACCGTCCTGACGGTCAATAACGGTCACTTCATGACCGGCTTTGGCCAGATAATAGGCGGTGGTAACACCGACGACACCGCTGCCGAGAATAATAACTTTCATGGTCTGCCTCTGTAATATCCTGTCGTGAACCGCTGTTGTTGTTGTTTCGTGAACGGTTCAAAATTGGTTTGC
>CANRLD010000216.1 GCA_947631375.1 uncultured Methylophaga sp.
GATACGCCCAGATCCCACCTAAAACAGCAATGCTAATCGATAAAGCAGTTAACTTTGACATACTCTCTCTCCATGGTTTTTATAGTAAGCAGCAATCCGTTATCTAACAAAACTTTGATTTTAAAGGCATTAACCTTTTGGATTGCCGCACTGATAGTAGCCTTATCAATCCGTTGCTGTAAACAAATTTACAGTGCCCCCCAGTAATGCCGAGTAAACGGACGCTGTTTCGTATACAGCTCTTTCAAAACAGCAATGACAATGCGACGATGCTGTGATTGCATTACAATGCAGGCGTGCTGCTGATAGCCAGCCTCTCTGATACAACGAAGACGGTATGCCCTCCAATTTAGTGTACTCATCATTCCAGCGCTTTCTCCTGGCTGGTGCCATCATATTAATCGCTCTTAACCTTCGCCCGATTCTGGCGTCTGTCGGGCCTTTATTGCCCGCGATTCAACAAGACATCTCGTTAAGTTTTACCCTGGCCTCACTGCTGACAACGTTGCCGGTATTTGCCATGGGACTATTTTGCCTGGCGGGTTACAGCCTGGCGCGGCGCTTTGGTATTAACCAAATCATCCTGCTTTCCATTTTGTTGTTAGTTATTTCCGCGGCATTACGCTTATGGGTAAAAGATGCCAGTGGTTTGATTGTCACCGCATTGCTGGCCGGTCTGGGGATTGCCTTGATTCAAGCGCTGATACCGATGGTGATAAAAAATATCTACGGTAAACATCACCCGAAGATCATGGGACTCTATATCACCGCCATTATGGCTGGCGCAGCAATAGCAGCGGTGGCCTCGCCGTTCATTGAAGCCAGCTTTGGCTGGAAAGTCGGGCTAGGAAGCTGGAGCCTGCTGGCAGTACCGGCCTTGATCGGCTGGCTGCTTTTGCAACCCAGTCCCCAACACTATCAAGCAGACCCTGATGATACTGTCTCCTCCAGTTTATGGCGTAATCCACGAAGCTGGTATTTAGCGATCTTCTTTTCTCTAGGTTCCAGTAGCTACGTTTGTGCTATCGCCTGGTTATCGCCCTACGCTATTGAACAAGGCATGACTGCCAAACAAGCAGGCTTGTTGCTGGGATTATTAACAGCAATGGAAGTCGTGGCTGGCCTTATTTTTCCTGCCCTTGCTGCTAAACAGCTCGACAGACGACGCTTTCTGTTTATTTTATGTGCACTGCAAATTATCGGTTTCGGCGGAATGGCACTCCGGCCCGATATCAGTTTATGGTTGTGGTCAGCTATCGCTGGTCTGGGGATCGGTGGCATTTTTCCCATGGCACTGATTGTCACCATGGATCACCATCCCAACCCTATGCTGGCCGGCAAGCTTGCTGGTTTTGTTCAGGGGATAGGTTCCATGATTGCGGCAATCGCCCCTTGGGCGGCTGGCTGGATTCGTGATGCTAGCCAAAGCTTTACGCTGGTCTGGGCCGTGCTGCTTGGTTTAGGAATTTTAGGATTTATCATGGCCTTTGCCTTTAATCCTAAACACTATTCGCAGATTTATCCGCGGCTCGAAAACTGAACTTCACGGTGCTTTCCTAGCGCGTAGATAGCCGCCCTTTTATCGCCAACCAAGTCAGCGTCAAAGATTAACCCTGCCGGCTCTGTTACTCTGTCCACTTCTCGATAAAACTTACAACGTTATGACTCAGCAGCCCCACAGCAATAATACGAAAACGTACAACTATATTTACTATCAATTTCGTTGGTTCTCGTTACTGCTTTTCAGCGCATTATCAACCGGCTGTGCAATGCTGGCCCCTGCTCCGCCAGCCAATCAAAGCAATATCTGTGAAATTTTCCGGGAACAACCACGCTGGTATGACTACGCCAAAAGCGCTGAAGAAAAATGGGGCACGCCGATCGCCACACAAATGGCATTTATCAAGCAGGAGTCCAGTTTTCGCAGTCATGTACGCCCGCCCCGGAAAAAGTTATTGGGGTTTATTCCCTGGAGCAGACCGTCGTCAGCGTATGGTTATCCTCAGGCGCAAAATCCGGTTTGGGGAGAGTATCTGGATGATGTCGGCAGTCCGTTGGCTCGACGTACCCACATGAAATATGCCACTGATTTTGTCGGCTGGTACAACCGACGCAGCAACCGAATGGTAAACATTTCGCTGGATAACCCGTCACATCTTTATCTGGCTTATCATGAGGGGCAAACCGGTTATCGCCGCGGCAGCTACCAAAACAAACCCGCAGTCGTCGCATCAGCGCGTCGTGTGGGAGAAGTAGCCAGACAATATTCCAGCCAGCTCTCACAATGCGAGCAGGAATTTCAATGCCGACGGTTTTACCAGATCGGCCCGTTTTGCCAGCGTTAAATGGTGAAACATACTGACTTTCGCAAACTTAAAGTCGGAAACTAAAAAGCCCTCGGCCGCTGGACAGACCAATAACCGGGGCTTTTTAGTTATCAACAGCCGTAAAATGGCTTACTGATTAATCCACTCACCTCGTGAATTACGGCATGCTGTGCCTTTTACCACTTCACGCTTGCCATCAATATACGCATCCATTTCATATTCACGGCATGGACCGCTTTGTGAATCATAGGTGCGAGTAGGTGTCACTGTATATTGTGCGCCGGTATCCGGATTGTTCCAGGAATTAGAGCGCCCTGTCGGTGTGTTTTCAAAAGTCTCATAGGTCCGCCGTCTATCCAGCTCATCCATTTCGCTGCCAATGTGACCACCAATCATTGCCCCTAATATGGTGCCGCCAATAATCGCCGCCGTGCGTCCGGTTCCGCCACCAATATTTGAACCCAGCACGCCACCTGCAACACCGCCCACACCACTGCCGACAGCCTGTTTATTCAACTGGCAGCCTACAGTACCGACGGTTAGCGTCGCAACGGCTATCA
>CANRLD010000217.1 GCA_947631375.1 uncultured Methylophaga sp.
ATCCAGCCGTTACTGCAACAGATTGGCGTCACCTTCTTTGCCTCAACGGCTAAAATGGAAAATGACCAGTTGGCAGGGGTTGAGCAGGTTTTGCATAAAGGCGATGCGATAACGGTGTTACGTGAGCGTTACGACAATATTATTGTGGTTGGTGAAGGCATGAATGATGTTCCCATGTTTGAATTGGCCGACTGGCGTATTGCTTATGGTGGTGTGCATCAGCCGAATGACGCATTAAAAGAGTTAAGTGACTTTGTGGTTTATGATGGAGAAGCGTTATGTCGCCTATTAAACATGCTGTCCTGAGTGCAGCGGGTATAGGCTCTCGTTTAGGTCTCGGGCGATCTAAATGTTTGGTGGAAATTCATAACCGCAGTTTACTCAGTTATCACCTGGAAAGGCTGAAGGATGTAGAAAACATCTGGTTGGTTGTGGGGTATCAGGAGGATGAGGTTATCGAGCATGCCATCAGCTTACGCCGCGATATTATTATTACCCGTAACCCTGATTATGCCAAGACAAATACCCTGCAAAGTATCTTCAAAGTCAGCCGACATCTTAAGGAACGTTTTCTGGCAATTGATGCGGATACCGTGGTGGAAAATAAAACCTTTGCTGCCTTTATGCAGGCGGTAGCCAGCCAGCAATACTTGATCGCGGTGTCTGATTACACTACTGCAGAAGGAGTGCGGGTTAAAATTCAACATGATCAGGTAACCGAGTTTAATCGTGCAAACCAGGATCCTTATGAATGGGCAGGTATCGCAGTGCTTGGCCCGGAAATGGTAATAGATAAACCCATTTTTGTGTATCAGGCGCTGATGCCTTTTCTACCGTTACCAGCATTTAAAATAAATGCTTTTGATATTGATACCGTATCTGATTTGGATATGGCCAGACAGGTAATTGCTAATAATTGGAAAAAACCATGACGGACAAGCAACAACGTGCAGTTACCCGTAATTTCCCACATAACACGCAACACAGTGAAAGCGATTCGCAGCTGCTGTATCAAAAACAACACCAATTTATTAAAGAGCGCGTCTTGCCGTTGCTCAAACCTGATGATGTATTGCTGGATATTGGCTGTGCGGAGGGTGAATTCAGTTTGTTGTTCTCCAGCGCAGTAAAGAAAGTCATTGGTCTTGAGAGCAGTGATCAGTTGATTGAGCAGGCCAGACAAAAAGCACTGGCTGCCAATATCGACAATGTGGAGTTTATTGCGACAGATATTTCCCATGCGGTGGTTGAGCAACATGTTGATGTTGTCAGCTTGATGGGCTTGCTGACCACCATCAATGACGATATTACAGCATTGACTACGCTGCTGAAAGCTACGGAGATGCTTAAGCATGATGGGGTGCTAGTCCTCAAGGACTCGGTTTTTATCAATGAAGCTGAATCCAGAACCTTGAAGCAGCCAGAATACGAAGCGACTTATCGGACTGAGGCAGAATACATTGCCATGTGTCGTTCATTGGGACTGGAGCTGGTCGAGCGGCAGCCGCTGGTGACAATGGAAAATGCAGGCCAAACCAGTGTTATGTATGTGTTTAGGCATAAACTGCCCCAAGTGAGTTCAACTAAAGCAGTTTCCGTAATTCGAGTGGCCTGTTATGGCAGCATGCCATTTCATTTTCGGTCGTTAAAACCTCTTTCCCACCAGTTTGAAGATAGTCTACTCAGTCTTTCCATTGAAGAAGTCATGGCATGGCAACCGCAGGTGATAGTCGTTGCTGACGGGTGGTCTGTGGGGTTTTGGCGTGATTATTGTGATGCCAATAATGTGATCTTGATTGGCATGCGGCATGGTTCAGTTACACGATATGGTTATGCCGAACCCACCTATAACGATGCCGATTTTATGTGCGGCAGCTACTGGGATGTTGCCGATGCGATAAACTCAAAAATCAAGCCACGATATGGTTTTGCGCTTACCGGTAATACCTGGGTGGATGAGACATTCAATATCGCGGAAAAAACAGCAGATCGGCATCAGCCAACAATTCTGTTTGCACCGACCTATAATCCAGAAATCAGTGCGGCGGTTTTTTTTGGAGACCGTATTGTTGAATTGATTCGCCAAGTTTATCCCCAGTCAAAAATTATCATAAAACCGCATCCAGCTATTGTCAGCTATGAGCATGCTTTTGTGGTTGATAAAGCACTTTTCAAAGAACTGATGACGAGCTGGCGACAAGCCGCTGCTGCTGACCCACTGATAACCTTGATTGAGGATCCTGAAGCCAGTATTGCAGCCAGTTTTGCTGAGGCCGATATTCTCGTTGCTGATGCGTCATCGTTGATTTTTGAGTTTATGGCACTGCGCCGTCCGATTTTGTTGTATTCCACCACCAGTAAAATACAAAACTGGGAGTTTAATGCTGCAGCGCCGGGTAATGCCTGGCGGGATGTCGGGCTTGAGTTTTCAGACGATCAGACCTTTTTAGCGTATTTGCAGGATGCCTTTAATTTGCATCAACAACATACGTTATCAAGCCAGATTGCCCGCACGGAAATGCTCTATGGCCGTTTTCAGGATGGTAAATCCATTGATCGGGTTGTTGATCTGATTACGCGCTTACCAAAAATACATGTTGTGTGTGATTTTCGAACAGGCGGAGAGCCTGAACACGTGATGCAGATGTTGTCGAGTCGCTTATCAAACGTGGAAATGAGTCTGATCGGCAGTGCTTTGTCTGGCTATCAGTCATTTCAATCCATACAACAGTGGGCAGAGTATGCTGCCGGCTTGGCCGAAAACGATATGGTGTTCTATCTCAAAGCAGATAGTGGTTGTTGGCCGGATAATGTCTTAATAAACGAACTGGCAGCGGAGTTGTACCGGAAAC
>CANRLD010000218.1 GCA_947631375.1 uncultured Methylophaga sp.
TGATTAACCAGATCGTCAAAATGCTTGCGATTTGCTAGCCCGGTCAGGCTGTCTATCTGGGCTTCGCGACGCGAATCATTGAGTTCTTTTCTCAATGCAGCCACTTCGGTCATTGCATTGTTTAATTGCTCATTGAGTAGTTCGGTCGCAGAAGAGGCCAACCGTGTTTCTATCAATACCTCTTCAATCAGATTATGCAATTGCTGGCGGTTCAAGTCGGGTTGCAGTCTAGTTAACATGCTCTGCAAATGACTGTTACTACGATCCGTCGTAATCACACCGGTATAGACATAATTTAAAACCTGCTTGAGCAACCGCGCCAGTTCCTGGCGCATTTCAAACATTGCAGCCCGATCTTTGTCATCATCAAAAAACTGTTCATACAGCAATCGGCTTTGCTGCTCGGTTAAGGTTCCGCTCTGCCCTATTTCGCGTTCAATCGCTTCAAGCAGCGACAAATTACTGCCAGAAGCATGTTCAAACCACAAGGTATAGTTTGTTGGTGTCGGAGCTATTCCATATTGTTTCATATTCGAGATCGCCAGCCGCATCCACTCAGCTGTGCGCTCATCTTGCTCATTATCTTTCATAGCCACTCCGACAGACTCTTATATCCGCCTAGTTTTTCCGCTTCCCTGCAATTTTTAGCCTTAATGCATTTAACTTGATAAAGCCTTCTGCATCTTTCTGATTATAAGCACCCGCATCATCTTCAAATGTAGCAATTGACTCATCAAACAAACTGTCAGTCGCTGACTGTCGACCAACCACGGTCACATTACCTTTATACAGCTTGATTCTGACATCGCCGTTTACCGTGGTCTGTGACGCATCTATCATTGTTTGCATCATCAATCGTTCAGGAGCCCACCAGTAACCGTTATAAATCATGCTAGCATAGCGCGGCATCAGTTCGTCTTTCAGATGTGCGACTTCACGATCCAATGTCAAGGATTCAATGGCTCTATGTGCTTTGAGCATTACCGTACCGGCTGGCGTTTCGTAACAACCACGCGACTTCATGCCGACATAACGGTTTTCAACAATATCCAGTCGACCAATACCATTTTCACCAGCGACTTTATTTAAATAGATCATCACCTGTGCCGGCGTCATCCGCTCACCGTTAATCGCGACAATATCGCCTTTTTCATAGCTAAGCTCGAGGTAAGTGGCTTGATCCGGTGCATTTTCAGGTGATACTGACCAGCGCCACATACTTTCTTCAGCTTCCGCCCATGGATCTTCCAGGATGCCGCCCTCATAGGAAATATGCAGCAGATTGGCATCCATCGAGTATGGTGATTTTTTGCCTTGTTTCATTTCAACGGGAATACCGTGCTGCTCTGCATAGTCCAGCAGTTTCTGCCGTGACAGCAAATCCCATTCCCGCCATGGGGCGATGACTTTGATATTTGGGTTAAGGCCGTAGGCGCCCAACTCGAATCGAACCTGGTCGTTACCTTTTCCTGTGGCACCGTGAGACACAGCCTGCGCGCCTGTTTGCGCCGCAATTTCAACTAAACGCTTGGCAATTAACGGTCTGGCAATGGATGTGCCTAGCAAATATTCACCTTCATAGATCGCATTTGCCCGGAACATCGGGAACACATAATCGCGGGCAAATTCCTCGCGTAAATCTTCAATATAAATTTCATTAATGCCCAGTGACTGCGCTTTTGCGCGCGCTGGCTCAACTTCCTCGCCCTGGCCGATATCAGCGGTAAACGTGACCACTTCACATTGATATTTATCTTGCAGCCATTTGAGGATAACCGAAGTATCCAAACCACCCGAGTAGGCTAGAACGACTTTTTTAATCTCAGACATGAGGAGAGAAATCCTGTAACGAAGAAAGTAAGAAATGTTGCGTTATTGTATCAAAATCCACGCAGGGCAAGCACTTCCCTTGCAGCCTGTCGTTTGTCTCCTTTGCAACTGATGCTGCGGGGAGCGTTGACAAATTTCAGGGTAAAGCCCAAGTCGCGATAAAGTGTTTTTATTTTCTCGGTTGCCTGGTTCGAAAGTACAACCGGACCATCGTGTTTGGTCAGCCACTCAGCCAGGCGCACCTGCTCTTCCCACTCAAATCCGTGCTGGGAATACTGTCGAAACGGCACATCATATGGTGGATCGGCGTAAATAAAATCATTTTTCTGCACCAACAAGTCAGCGAAATCACCATTGGTAAACTCCCACTTGGCCAATACCGATTGGTAAGGAGAAAAGTCATCAAGGTAGTTGATGGTTTTATAGCGTCCGAACGGTACGTTATACCCGCCACGTTTATTAAATCGACATAATCCGTTGTAGCCTGTCCGGTTAAGATAATAAAACAGCTGAGCACTTTCGGCGGCAGACTGTAAACCCAACTCGTTAAATTTGGAACGATACTGATAGTAAAGCTGTTCATCATTTGCCAGCGGCAAGTCTACTTTCAAGCCATTTTGCAGCTGCTTATAAAAGTTGATCAGTGCCGGATTCACATCATTAAGCAACGCCTTGTCCGGTTCCAGCCCCAACGCAACCGATAGCCCGCCACAAAACGGCTCAACTAAACGATGTTCCGGAAAGCGTTTCCATAATTTCAATAATGTGGGAATTAACCAGCGCTTGCCCCCTGCCCATTTTAATGGCGGTTTTAACGTGGATGTTTTTCTAGTCATTGCGGCATGAACACCAGCAGCTCCAACGGCATAGACGAGTCATAGTTCAGCTTTGTAATACGTGTTATTTATCACAGGGTGACACACTGTATCACCCTGTGATCATCCATTACTTGCTATGCAGTGTTTTACGCGGTGGCATCAGGT
>CANRLD010000219.1 GCA_947631375.1 uncultured Methylophaga sp.
TTTATCTTCCTTGGGGTCCAGGGTGGCTGGCGCTGGTGGAGGTCTATTTTTTAACAGGTTTTCAAAATCTACCAAGGCCTCGGGAGTAGGATTCAAGCGGTACTTTAGAACAAAGGCGTTGATGCCACGATCAGCCAACGCTCTTGCCACGTTCCAGCCTTCAGCATCAACAGAGAGCCACATCATGCCTCCGCCCGGCGCGACCAGCACACTGGTGCCGTTGGCTTTCGCCGGGTCCGCTAAAAATGGCGTCAACGTAGCTTCGCTGATGTTGCGCGCCATAGGTACGCCCCACTGAAAGAACCAGGATTCCGATGCTGGTTGATTTGCTACGCCACCGGTATTTAAAGCAATTGCGTCAGGTTCGGCGGGAGGGTCGATTGGGGTCATTTTTCCATCTTGGGCAAAAGCGCCAAGGGATAACAAGCATCCTGCTAACAGCATTATTTTGCGAAACATCATGTGTAGAAGCTCCTGTTTTATTTGTTATTCATTAATCCCCGGCATCAATTTTCGAAGGGACAATACATGCTGCTTACTTTGTCAGCGGACGTCAAATCCTGTATACGATTACATTTGCACGCTTAAAAATATTTACACGAAGTTTTATAAGTTAAATTTTTTTATTAATAAAAGTGACGCTTGCCCGACTGGCACTCCATCGCTCGCAGCAAGCTTTCAGCAACGTTCCATATGCTGGAAAAATATTCACCAGTCGCAATGCACAGCAGAGTGCTAACAGATGGACATCTGTATCCCACCTGGGCATAACAACTCGACACCAGGAACCTGCAAGAATCAGCCGATTATCATCCTCGATTAGCATCTTTAAATTTCTCAGCCATTGTCGGATTATTCCTGGTTAATTTTTTAACGGTTAAATCGCTTGCTTTATTGTTGGCGAGGCGCAGGTTCTTCTCAGAGCCAGTAAGCTCCTCCTTGACTTTTTGCAAGCGCTGAATGGCTTTATCACAAAAAGAGTCTTCTTTGAACTTATTTTGCACAAAAAGTAAACCATTGAGTATTTCTGTTCAACGTGAGTAACAGCCGGATTATGGGATCTCACTAACCGTTATCCCCCAGTCCCGGTGCGACTCCGATAGTTGCGTCACCCCGGTTACCTCTTCCGGAGAAAACAATCGCCAGCCCTTCGCAACACGCTTGCCAATTTGCAATCTGTCGAAGAAATGCACCTGCCTTAAAACCCCAAGGAAGCAACCATACTTTTCTCATCTACCGGCTCCGGCGTCACCACCGCATCCTTGATCATCAGTTTGCCATTCAGCAATCGATCCAAGTGCACATCAAAGGAATCAAATTGCGGGTGCAGGGCAGCTGGCAGGTGGACGTATACATCCTTCTGCTGGCCGATCCTATAGACGCGGTCGGTTGCCTGGGCTTCTTTTGCCGGGTTCCAGTGCCGCTCTACATGGATGACATGGTTGGCCCCGACCACTGTCAGCCCGACACCCGCGGCCACTGGCGACATGATGATGATGTTGAAGCCAACAGTTGCCTCGAACTGCTCGATCATCGTTTTACGGGTCAGCACATCCTGTTTTTGCTGTACTGCTGCAGTGTCTCCGTTGATGATGTGGATGTTCAGACCGTAAATCTGGTTCAGCCACAGCTTCAGCGCCACCTGAAGTTGCTTGGTGACCATAAAGAGAATCACCTTCTCCCCTCTGGCTTTGATCCGGTCAAGCTGCTCCAGCACAACTGTCAACTTTGCAGACTCAGCAATCACCTTGCGTGCAGCGTCAGCACCGGTGACCTTGAGCAAGCCAGGGTCGCCTAATCGCGGATGCAGGGAAATCGAGCGCAACTGCTGCAGCGCTGACAATGCCTGGCTTCGCATATCCTCCACCGCGCTCTGTTGTCGGTAGCTATCCAGTACCGCGTCGTACGCCTGTAACTGTGCTCCCTTCATCACCACAGCCAGCTCTGGGGCGCTCTGCATGTTTTCTCCACTGCTCTGAGCCAATCCCGAGCGGATGTATTTGTTTGGAAGCCCCTTGAGCTGTTGCTCCTTGATGCGCCGCAACATGAAGGGACCGACCGCATCTCGCAGTGACGAGCCGATTTCGATACGGACCTCATCCCGGGTTTCCTCTGACGCCTGGGTAATGGGCGTTATCCATTTATCTCTGAACTCAGCCCAACTGCCGAGCAAGCCCGGCTGGGCGGTGTCCATCAAGCACCAGAAATCCCCCAGACTGTTCTCCACCGGAGTTCCTGTTGCCAATAGTTTGAAGTCTGCCTTGAGCCCTTTAGCTGCGCGAGTCTGTAATGTGTTGGGATTCTTGATGTTCTGGGCTTCATCAAAAACCACTACGCCCCAATCGATAACACACAGAGAGAACTGATAATCACGCAGAGTTTGGTAAGTAGTCAGGACAATCCGGACATCCATATCCAGACGCTGGGGACCGGCATCCCGCCCTATCTTGAGCGCGTATCGGATGTCGCCTTCGTTCATGCTATTGCTCTCATCCAGCAACTCGCTCAGCTGCACTGATTCCCGTTGCGCTCCCGTGATACGAAATTCCGCCAGATCCCTGATCTGATACAAAATCCATCGATCAGCGGATGTTAATTCTTATGGGGTACGACAAGGCGGTGACGATAACGATCACCATGGCAATGACTTCCGTCAGGGCAGACCTCCGGTGCTGGGGACAACGATATCCGCACAGTGCCCAAACGCAATGCCCAAGATCTTCGACCAGATAAAAGACTGAGCCCCTGGGGAGCGATAATACAATTCCGGCCATGATGTAACACGGAATTTGTAAGGTTCGACAGTG
>CANRLD010000220.1 GCA_947631375.1 uncultured Methylophaga sp.
CTTGCGTCTGCCTCAGGCACACGAATGATGTAGGTATGCTGCTCGCCAAATGTATTACTGACTTCGTACAAAATAGCGAGCAGCACACCATCAGGGTTGTAGCAAAAATATAGCGTCAGCGGATTGAACACATAACCGAAAATACGAGGGTAGCATAATATGTATATGCTTATTTCCGGCTCGGTCAGGCCCGCTACAGCTAATTTTTGCTCAACCCATTTGCGTAATCCTTGTTTGCTGCCATCCCCATGATCTTTGTCATAAAAGCTAACCAATGCGCGACGATTATAGCCGAAAAGACGCATTGTTCTGTCCAGCTGCGGAAGCTCGTCAATATCCAGAAGCAGTGAAAAAACACGATACTTTAAACTGTGACGCTTTGGGCGTAGCCGCATATGCATCACATTACCGGTAAAAATTCTTGAATCTTTCTGCTCCGTATATTGCATTATTGTGCCACCTCACACCATACCGGCTGTGAAATTCTGGATGATTGATTGTCGATATTCCATGGCCGTTTAACACCTGCCAGGCTCTCAGCAGCAGCTAATCCTGCCTGCAATCCGTCTTCATGGAAGCCATAGCCAAAATAGGCACCACAGAACCAGGTGTTTCGATGCCCCTGCAACTGCCAAAGCTCTCTCTGGGCCTCTAATGCACTACGATCAAATAGCGGATGCTGATAATTTATTGTTTTGATAATTCGTTCAGAAGCTATTTCTCTTGTCGGATTAAGGGTGACAAAGAGCGGGTGGTTCCGGTCGATATCTTGCAGCGCATTCATCCAATAGGTTACACATAATGACTTATTGCCTGCAGCACCCTGTTCACCGATATAATTCCAGCTTGACCAGATACGCTTGCGTTTTGGCATTAATGATTGATCTGAATGCAAAACTGCCGTGTTCGCCGTATAGCGGAAAGCACCGAGCAGTCTCTGCTCCTCAGGACTTGCATCATCAAGCATACCAAGTGCCTGATCTGCGTGTGTGGCAATGACAATATTTGTAAAACGATCCGTATTGCCATTATTGTCTGTGACAAGAACTGCATCATCATGACGTCTTATGTTAACAACTTGTGTATTAAGCCTTATTTCTCCGGAGATATCCTGCGCTAATCGTTCAACATAGCGGCGGCTACCACCTGTTACCGTACGCCATTGCGGACGGTCATTCAGGCTTAACAGACCGTGACTGACAAAAAACCTTACAAAGGCATGCAACGGATAAGCGCGCATTTCTTGTGCACTGGCAGACCATATTGCTGCTCCCATCGGGAGTAGATGATCATTGATAAAATTTTCGCCGTAATCATTGGCCTCAAGATATTCGCCAAGACTTGACTGTAAATAACGGTCAGAATTAAGAACCTGAGGCGCTTCACGATAAAAACGTAGTACGTCACTGACCATAAACCAGAAACGCGGGCGGATAATATTACCTCGTTGACCAAGAAGCCCGTTCAGACCCGAGCCGGAATATTCCAGCCTTCCTTCATCCAGCGAAACGGCGAATGACATGGTGGATTTTTGTGTTTCCACGCCGGTCTTTTCAAACAGAGCAACCAGATTTGGGTAATTACGCTCGTTATAAACGATAAAGCCCGTATCGACAGCAATTTCACCCTGATCGGCTGGAGCCATCACGGTGTTGGAATGACCACCCAAACGGTCATTCGCCTCATAGAGTGTTACCCGCATCGATTTGCTTAAAAGCCATGCGGCCGCCAGACCGGATATTCCTGATCCGATAACGGCTACATGTTTTTTACCAGCAGAAAATGAGTGAGAATTGCTCACGGTTATTCCTTTTTATTACTTACAATCAGTAATACGAGCAGGATTGTATTTTGGATCTCTTTTTTAAATAATTTTTTATCCTGGTGATCCGCTTTCATTTCTCGTGCGTATCAGGATTATGAAAACAAACATTTCTATCCTGCCGCAAACGTGGCACAAGAAACCTATAGAGCTTGTCGGGCGTAGATTTGCGCCGTTTCGGTTCAGGCGGGAATGTTTGAAAATGAATAATCGTGCCCCCGTTAGGGATACTAAGCAATTTGAGGTTCTGATGCAGGCCGTCATATCGCAGCGCGATATGGTCGCTTATGAGCAGATTTTTAAATATTTCGCACCGCGTGTTAAATCCTATATGATGAAAATGACCGCTGACGGTCAGCTTGCGGAAGAATTGATGCAAGAGACCATGATCACAGTGTGGTATAAAGCGGATCGTTTTGATCCGTTAAAAGGTGCATTATCGACATGGATTTTTACGATAGCCCGAAATCAGCGCATTGATGCCATCCGGCGCGAAAAAAGACCTGAATTTGATCCTGATGATCTGGCATTTATACCCGATGAGGTGCCAGCCGCCGATGATGTGATTGTTTTGCAGCAATCTGCTGAAGAATTAAAGCGGGCTATGGAACACTTACCGTGTGAACAATCAGAACTTTTGAAAATGTCTTTTTATGAAGATTATTCGCAAAGCGTTATTGCAGAAAAGATGAATATTCCGCTCGGTACGGTTAAATCACGTATGCGACTGGCCTTTGAAAAGCTGCGTGTCGCCCTTGTTCGTTCAGGAGGTGTGTCATGAATATCCAACATCACTTGAATGACGAATTATTGGTAAGTTATGCAGCCGGATCTTTGAGTGAAGGCTGGAGCATTGCTGTTGCATCCCATCTCGCGCTTTGTCCGGCGTGCCGTGTGCGGCTTGCAAGATTTGAGTGTATCGGTGGCCAATTGCTAGAAGCACTTCCTGCTG
>CANRLD010000221.1 GCA_947631375.1 uncultured Methylophaga sp.
CGCGGTACTTCGACCGTTGTCCAGTGAGCGGGGCGTTGCTGCTGGTGCAGCGCAATGCGTTGCTGCATTTCGCTGTCATCGGCGCGGGCGGTCGCAAAATAGCAAACTGGCAGTTCACTGTTAATGGCGCGTTGTTCGGCCAGTCGGCTTTTACCGGATTTTACGCCGCCAAGGATCAGGGTTTTAGCCATTTGCTGCCTTTAAAATATTCAAGAATTTTTCAGTATCCAGATGCTGTTCAATCATCTCGGCTAAGCGTTCGATATCCGTTTCCCGCTGCGCAATATAATCAGGGCTGTTGGCAATGTTAAGCCCGGCCCATTGCAACAGGGCATCACAACTGGTTTGTTGTTCAAACAAGCCATGCAGGTAGCTGCCGATAATTTGCTGATCTTCACTGATCGCGCCATCCGGGCCATGAGATAACTGTAACAAAGGATGTTGTAATGCTTTGCCTTTACTCAGGCCTGCATGAATTTCATAGCCTTTGATCGGGCTGTTATTCAGCAACAGGGTGCCATGATTTTGCCGCAGTTGTTTTTCGCTATGCAGCGTGGTGTGCATTTCCAGTAACCCCAGGCCTGTTATTGATGAGCCGGCCGGACCTTCGATACCGTAAGGATCGTTAATCAATTGTCCGAGCATTTGAAAGCCGCCACAGATCCCCAGCAGTTTGCCACCGTAACGTAAATGTTTAGTGATGGCTTGCGGCCAGCCTTGGGCTTTTAGCCATTGCAGATCGGCAATAACGTGTTTGCTGCCTGGCAAAATAATCAAATCTGCCGGCGGAATTGACGAATCTGGACCGATAAACTGCACATTAACCTGCGGATGCAGCCGCAGCGGGTCCAGATCGGTATGATTACTGATACGCGGTAATACCGGCACAATCACCTTCAGCACATTTTCAGCTTTATCTACCTGTTGTGGGTTAATGGCATCTTCGGCTTCCAGATGTAAACCCTGCAAATAGGGTAAAACGCCCAATACCGGTTTACCGGTGCGCTGTTCCAGCCAATCCAGCCCTGATTGCAATAAACCGATATCGCCACGAAAGCGATTGATCACAAAGCCTTTTACACGTTGCTGCTCGGCAGGCGAGAGTAAATCCAGAGTGCCGACCAGATGGGCAAACACGCCGCCGCGGTCAATATCGGCCACGATTATCACCGGGCAATCCACTGCTTCAGCAAAGCCCATATTGGCGATATCCCGATCCCGCAGATTAATTTCCGCAGGTGAGCCGGCACCTTCCACCATCACAACATCGTATTGTTGTGCCAGCCGGGCGTGTGACTCCAGCACCGCTGCCATCGCTGTTTGCTTATAGTCGTGATAAAAACGTGCGTCCATATTAGCGATGGCTTTGCCGTGAATAATCACCTGCGCGCCGATATCACTATTGGGTTTAAGCAGGATCGGATTCATATCAATATGTGGTGGCAGATGACAGGCCTGAGCCTGAACGGCCTGAGCACGGCCTATCTCACCACCATCGGCAGTCACCGCACTGTTAAGCGCCATATTCTGTGGCTTGAAAGGGGCTACCGAATAGTGCTGTTTGACCAGCCATCGGCATAACGCGGTGACCAATGTACTTTTACCGGCATCGGAGGTGGTGCCTTGTATCATGATGGTTTTAGCGGACATCTATTTTTTCCATGACTTGCTGTAAAGCCGTTTCCAGCCGTAACCAGTTCTGTTCAGTAGCTGGTAAGCCAAAGCGTAATGCTGTTGGTTCAAGAAACAATCTGCAGAGAATGCCGCGTCGAGCTAGTTGATGATGAATAACAGCAGCATTGGTAGTTTTTACCCACTGGAATAAACTACAGCCACCGTCAGGCGGTAGCTTATATGTTGTGAGTAGTGCAGCAAGACGCTGTGCTGCCTGTGGCAAAGTCTGTCGGGTTTGCTGCTGCCAGCTGGTATCAGCCAATGCCTGGCTGGCTAACCAGCGTGATACTGACGCTATCGGCCAGGGACCGGATTGTTCAGCAAGTTGTACTAATAATGATGGCTCGGCGATGACAAAGCCAACCCGCAGGCCAGCAAGTCCGAAGAATTTTCCTAAGGAACGTAAAATAATCAGTCCCGGCCGAACCGGTAAACGGCTGAGACTGTGTTCGGGCGTACTGTCAATAAACGCTTCATCAATAATCAGCCAGCCGCCACGCTTTGCCAGTTGCTGTTGCCAGCTGAGCAATTGCGTTGTCGTGAAGGTTTCGCCGCTGGGGTTATTGGGATGAATCACAATAACCACATTGAAATCATCGAGCTGCTGTTCCAGTTGAAAACGACTGAGGGCGATAACGTCATGTCCAGCCTGCTGCCAGCAATGACGGTGTTCTTCATAGGCGGGGGATAAAATGGCCACCCGACATGGGCTACGCAAGGAGGGCAGTAATTGAATAGCCGCTTGCGAACCGGCAACCGGTAACAGATGTTCGCATTGGTAATAGACTTTGGCCTGCTCCAGCAGATTATCTTCAGCTTCCGGCAGCCTTGACCATAACGCTGGCGGAATATTTTCAGGCACTGGCCAGCCATTGGGATTGATGCCAGTAGACAGATCCAGCCAGTCTGTAGCAGCAATACCATATTGTTTGGCATAAGCCTGAATTTTACCGCCATGATTAAGCATGAAGAACTGCCATCACAATGCCAATAGTAATCAGCCATAACAATACACTGCGAGAAACCAGTCGCAATGCCCACTGAATATCTTCGGCCTGTGGCTGAGCGTGT
>CANRLD010000222.1 GCA_947631375.1 uncultured Methylophaga sp.
GTTATGGTGCTGCTCAGGCGGTACCCGGTCCGATGTTTACCTTGGCAACCTATCTAGGCGCTGAAATTCCCACCCAGCTACCATCGGGCTGGAATGCACTGCTTGCGACGCTGGCTATTTTTCTGCCCGGCTTTTTGCTGCTGCTGGTGATATTACCGGTCTGGCAGCAGATTATTCGTTTGCCCGGTGCCGCAGCTGTGATTGCTGGCATTAATGCCGCTGTCGTTGGCTTGCTGGCCGCCGCGTTATATGACCCTGTTTTTACCGCAGGAATAAATCACTGGCTGGATATGTTAATCGCTGCCACTGCTTTCTTTGTCATGTTCGTCTTCAAACGCTCAGTGTTCTGGGCACTGCTGTTTTGCATTTCGGCTTCTGTCGCCGCGAACGTCCTGTAATCCAGCCAACAATAATAATCAGCCAAGCCCTCGTTAGCGGTTATTTTCGAGCCATAGTCAGTGCAGTGAGCCTGTATCGTGTCTGCAAAGGCTAGCTGGCGTTATATTGCTTTAGCCTTATTTCTTCAGGAAACGTTGGTTAATCTATAAAGAAAGATCGCATGATGCACCAACATTAATGATAAATATTATCATTCAATAGCATTTCATGCCTGCATGCAGACCATGCTGAAAAACCGTCTATACCATCTGATCAAAAAGAGTAATTTATCGGTACCATCAAGATAAGCTGCTCTTCTCTAATTTCTGCAGGCAAGGCTGGCAGTGGCTCTGCTCGGTGAATCAGTTGCACCGCTGCACGATCCAGCGATTCTGTTCCACTGCTTTGCACCAGCCAGACATCCAGAACCTGTTCGCTTTTACTCATGGTAAAGGCAGTTTTCGGACTGCCCTCCTGCGCACGACGACGTGCCTGACTCGGATATTGCTTGTATTGCGCCAGATGGGCATGCAAACGATGTTGCCAGTTGTCACGGGCCTGCACTCTCTGTTCGCTTAATCTTCCACTTCTCGGCGCAACCGCGACACCAGCTTTAATCTCCGTCTTTACCGATTTTGGCATAGCGGTTATCGGGGCTGAATGATCGCTTTTATTGTCAGTCAACGCTTCTGGTTCAGGTGTGGGTTCCGGTTCAGGTGCTGGCTCCGGAATGGGCTCGGGTTCAGGCGTTGGCTCCGGGATAGGTTCGGGTTCGGGCGTTGGCTCCGTTTCGAGCTCAGGCTCTGCCAGCAAATCTGCTTCCTGCTCGGTTTCAAAAACATTGACAGATTCTTCAACTATTTCAGACTGTTGCTGGTTAACAGATGCAGCTGTAGCCGCCTGCTCTCTGGCCGCTTCACTCTGCTCCGGGGCATCCGGCAAATCAACGATTTCATGTTCTTCAGCAGCCGCCAGCAGTGGCGCAACCATCGCAATTTCGATTGGCAATGCTTCAGCAAGCTCTGGCGGTTTTGGAAATGACTGCCGTAAAAAACTGGCCAGCACAGCAGCATGCAACAACAGGCTGAACACTACGCCAGCACAAAACAGTGCGCGCCATGAATAGCGGGCTGAAGACATCTCAGACTCCGTTGGCTTTCTCAAGCCCGACCAGCGCTACCTAATGCGTTGATAACATTCATCAGCTCTTCGTATGTCAGACGCTTGTCAGCACGCAGGAAAATCAGGGTGTCCTGCTCAGGAATAAGCTCTGCCAGCCGCTGATCAAGTGTGTCCAGTGTTATCTGCTGATCATCATTCACCGTCAGCGTCAGATCGGCTTCTACAGTAAGATAAACCGGCTGTTTCTCAGCTGCCGGCGGCTGTGACGAAGCTGTGGAAAGATCAATCAGAATACTGGCAGCCACCATGAAGATAATCAGCAACACCAGTATCACATCAATAAAAGACGTGACATTGATTTCATGGTTTTCTGCTAACTCTGGTTCACCGGTTTTATTTGAAAAGCCGCCTATCATGCTAACACTGCCTCTGCTTTTCTGGTTAACTCAAGATTTACCTGTGGTTTTTGTGAAGGAAGAGTTTCTCGATCAAGATCCCGACTGACAAGGATCAATAACCCTGTGGAAACATCTGCCAGTAATGCCCGGTAAGCCGTTAATGTTCGCATTTACATTTATTTCAATACATGGACACGATTCTGGTAGGATCTCGCCCTTTGTGGCTTCCCCATACGGAGTAAAAGCGCCGCAAAACTGCCCATTATCAACTGTTCGATCGACTCACCTTTGTTCAGCTCCGCTAGGGTCGTTAACACTTGCTGGGGGAGGTTGGTATCTTATCCGCTTGTGAATAACTCTCATCATGCTGGTGACGCAGCATCACACTAACCAGACTTGGTGCGCCCTTTTGCAGGCGTATGATCAGTGCCTGTGAACATAATTGCCTTGCTTTGTAGGCAGGTTAATTGTTGGCAACCCGCAGAAACAAAAAAGGAGCATTAAATGCTCCTTTTTGTTTTATATCGCTAACAGGCCAATTTATTTCTTGGCGGCCGCTTCGCGTTCTTTTGCTTCTTGGATCACTTCATCAGCCACATTACGTGGGCATGGCAGGTAGTGCAGGAACTCCATAGAGAACTGCCCACGGCCAGATGTCATGGTACGCAGTGAGCCGATGTAACCAAACATTTCACTCAATGGTACTTCGGCTTTGATTCGTACGCCCATTGCCGCTGCATCCTGTGATTTGATCATGCCACGGCGACGATTCAGGTCA
>CANRLD010000223.1 GCA_947631375.1 uncultured Methylophaga sp.
TTAGCAAATGTATCTTTAATTGTTGCTTATTGCTGAGCGGTAGCTGATGAGCCGGCGGGATTATAGCAGCTGGAGCAACCTGCATTGATCGGGTGGCAATGGCTTGCCGCTTTTGTGTTGGGTAGTTGCCATCTTGCCATTAACTATATGAAAAATAACATAATATATTTGTGGCATGGTTGATGCTTTATTGATGAGAGACGCTGTTGTGGAGAGTGCTATGCCGATAAATTTTGATGCTGCCTTGGGAATACATGCCGATGCGTTGCGAGTGCGTACGCAGCGTGCAGAGATGTTGGCAACCAATCTGGCGAATGCGGATACACCAAACTTCAAAGCTAAAGACATGGATTTTCAAGCGGCATTGCAAATGGCGACAGCCGGGCAAAAATCTGCCGCTTTGCAAACCACACATCACAAACATATTTCGGGTAATGGGGAACACCCTTTTGAAGCCGCGGTGCAATACCGGACAACGCTTCAGGACTCATTGGATGGTAATACGGTGGACGAGCAGGTAGAGCAGGCACAGTTTATGCAGAATGCTGTTCAGTACCAGGCCAGTCTGGAGTTTTTAGGCGGACGTTTTCAAAGCCTGAGTAAAGCGATTAAAGGAGAGTAATCTGCCATGTCACTGTTTAATATTTTTGATATCGCCGGCAGCGGCATGAGTGCCCAGTCACTGCGCCTTAATACCACCGCCAGTAATCTGGCTAACGCAGATAGTGTCAGCAGCAGCGTGAACGAAACCTACCGGACACGTCAGCCAGTGTTTGCCACGGTATTGGATGATGCCCAGCAAGGCTTTAAAAGCGGTTCGGTGCAGGTGTTGGGCGTGGTGGAAAGCCAGGCACCAATTCGGCAGGAATACAATCCATCGCATCCGCTGGCGGATGACAATGGTTACGTTTATCACTCAAATGTGGATGCCATTGCGGAGATGGCCAATATGATGTCGGCTTCTCGTTCGTATCAGAACAATGTTGAGATTGCCAATACATCCAAACAATTGCTGCTGCAAACCTTGCAGCTTGGCAAATAAAGGCAGGGAGTTATTGATATGGCAATAAATGGTGTGACCGATAATCCATACAGCTTCCTAAACGGTACGAACAACAGCAGTTCAACGGAAAAAGAGCGAGACCCCGGCAAGTTGCAAATGGAGGATTTTATGTCCTTGATGACGACGCAGCTGATGAATCAGGACCCGCTAAAACCGATGGAAAGCGGTGACTTTCTGGGGCAGATAGCGTCTTTTAGTACGGTCAGCGGTATTAGTGAATTACAGGATTCATTTGCCAGTTTCGCCAAAGCGATGCAATCCGATCAGGCATTACATGGTTCTTCTCTGGTGGGGCGTTCGGTATTGATCCCATCGTCAATCGGCGTGATGGCAGCGGATACGCCGATGCGCGGACAGATCAATGTGGCTGAGCCGGTTTCCAATCTGGAGTTAAAGGTTTACAGCGAAACGGGTGAATTAGTCAGAACAATTCCGATGGGCGCAGCGGCAGGCTATACCAACTTTGAGTGGGATGGGCTGAACGATGACGGCGACGCGTTACCGGAAGGGGTTTATCAGTTTATGGCGACGGGCATGGTGAATGGGCAGAACACCGCTTTTCCAACAGCGGTGATTGCAAAAGTAGACAGTGTGCTGGTCGGCTCAGGCAGCCAGGGATTAACCATTAATCTGGCGGGTATCGGTTCGGTGCCTTTCAGTGAAGTACAAGAAATTATTTAAGGGGTAAGCATCATGTCATTTAATACTGCATTAACCGGTCTCAATGCCGCCACCGCTGATTTGAATGTGAAGTCGAATAATATCGCCAATATCAACACGATTGGCTTTAAAGGCTCACGAGCCGAGTTTGGCGATGTTTACGCGCTGACGACATTCGGCAACAGCAATACCGCCATCGGTTCCGGGGTGGTTCTCAATAATGTGGCGCAGCAGTTTAATCAGGGAAGCCTGGAAATCACTAATAATGCGCTGGATCTGGCAATCAGCGGTAATGGTCAGGGTTTCTTTGCGTTGTCGCCAGCACTGGATAATCAGCAGGTGTTATACAGCCGGGCGGGTGCCTTTAATATCAACCGTGAAGGCTATGTCACCAATAGTTCAGGGCAATATTTATTGGGGTTCCCGGTAAATGCGGATGGCAGTGTGTCATCTACAGCGTTGGCCGGTACCAGCCCAATTCGTTTACCGGCAGCGGCGGGAGCGCCTCAGGCAACCACCGAGGTTGAAATTGCCGTTAACCTGCCGTCCACGGCCACCAGTTTTCCGGCAGGAACTGCTATTGATCCAAATGATCCGCTGACTTATACCAACTCCACTTCTACCAATATTTTTGATTCATTGGGTAATGAAAGTACGCTGACCTATTACTATCAGAAAACAGCTACCGACAATGAGTGGCTGGTAGAGGTTTATCTCACGGAATCCACAGGCAGTCAGACACTGCTTGAGTTTGCTCCTGGACAGACAAGCAAGACTTTGACATTTGACCCGGCACTGGGGGGTGCGCTGGATACGTCAATATCTGCTGCCGAAACCTATACCTATTCAGGATTAAGCAGTGGCGCAGTGGATTTGCAGTTTGAGGTAAATTTTGCCGGTTCAACACAAAACTCTGCCGCTTTTACCGT
>CANRLD010000224.1 GCA_947631375.1 uncultured Methylophaga sp.
GGTACTGTTTGCTGATCGGTTTGCCCAGGCAGTAGCACACAGCGAGCGGGTAGGTTCCTGGTTGGGGATCTGTTTTCTGGATCTGGATAACTTTAAGCCAGTGAATGATACCTATGGTCATAACGTGGGTGATGTGTTGTTGGTTGAAGTTGCTCAGCGATTACGTGCCAGTGTTCGTGAGGAAGATACGATTTCCCGCTTTGGTGGTGATGAGTTTGCTATTTTGTTCAGAGATATCAGCTCTTATAGTCAGTGTGAGCAATTACTAACACGATTGCATCAGACATTGGCTGAACCTTACTGGGCCGGAAATGAGCGTATCGTTATCAGCGCGTCCAGCGGTATTGCACTCTATCCTATGGATAATATTGATCTGGACATTTTATTGCGTCATGCAGATCAGGCAATGTATCAGGCAAAAATCAGCGGACGTAATCGCTTCTGCATGTTTAATTCCGAACTGAATCAGCGAGCCATTGAAAAAAGTCAGGAGTTGATGACGCTGCGTCAGGCATTAATCAATGACGAATTTGTGTTGCATTATCAGCCGGAAATCAACATCACGACGGGAGAAGTTATTGCGGTCGAAGCCTTGGTTCGTTGGCAGCATCCTGAACGTGGTTTACTTTATCCCAATGAGTTTTTGCCAGTTATGGCAGGCAGCGATTTGGAGAGTGATTTTGGTTTCTGGGTTATTGAGGCTGCCCTGGAACAGTTGCAAAACTGGCAACGACAGGGCTTGAATCTGACGGTTTGTGTCAATATTTCTGCCAATCATCTACATGCAGGCGACTTTATTTCGTTGTTGCAGGCAGTTTTGGAAAAGTATCCTGATATTTCTGCCAGCTCATTACAGCTGGAGGTGCTGGAAAGTAGTGCCTTGGGTGATGTGCAGACACTCAGCCAGATCATTCATATTTGCCGTCATGAGGTTGGCGTGCAGATTGCGCTGGATGACTTTGGTACCGGTTATTCATCATTGACGCATTTACGCCATTTGGCTGTCAACACAGTGAAAATTGATCAGAGTTTTGTACGCGACATGCTTGAAGATCCGAGTGATCATGCGATTGTCGATGGCGTGATCAGTCTGGCCAAAGCGTTTGACCGTCAGGTGATTGCCGAAGGCGTCGAAACCATCGAACATGGTTTGATGCTGATTTCGATGGGCTGTGAATTGGCGCAAGGTTACCAGATTGCCCGTCCCATGCCGGCCGATAAGGTGGTGTTATGGTGCCGGCAATATCAATTGGAGCCTGCCTGGCGGGAAAAAGCCCGGCAGATAAAGTCTTCTGCTTCGCTACTAGGTTGACTTAGTATAGGACTGTTGAATTTATTGTCGCCCGTATTGGTCGAAAGCTGCATGCTACATTAGTTTTGGAGTTTGAAATGTCACGTTATGTTTCCAGATGGTTGGTTATTAGCCTCGTTGTGTTACCGGTTTTACTGGCCTGCGCTTCGCGCTCCCAGAGCAGTTATTACGGTAATGAAGTTGGGGAAATCATGGCGATTGAAGATGTGTGGATAGTCTCGTCGCGGATGGTCAAGATTGAAGGTCTTGGTGAACAACGGCCAGGTTGGGGGGCTGCGGTCGGTGCAACGGTTGCCGGAGCGTCTGCGTACGGGATAACGCAAGCTGATAACCCGGCCGGTGTGGCCATAACCATTATCGCTCTGGTAGGCGGCGCGTTGGCAGGGCAGTTTTTTGATGAAAAAATAAAATCGGAACTGGGCGTTGAATATATTTTGGATAAGCCTGATGGCAACAAGATCGCTGTCGTGCAAGCGGTCAAAAGTGCGGAAGAGCAGCTGCCAGCGAAAACGCCAGCGTTATTAATGCGCGGCAAGAACGGTTACTATCGGGTTATTCCTCAATAAGCGCCGCTGCTGACTGTTGGCCATTTTAGTTAGGTGCTACCGTTTCATGACCTTAACCTGAATTATTGTCGCCGAACCTTGCTATGTTAGGCTGAACTGACTCCATAGAGCAGCAAGGAATCCAGCGTATGACTCGGCAAAGCACGGAAATTATTCAGCCGGAAAAAAACTGCTGGCGTTATTTGCAGGCAGATCGAGCATCCATTCTGATTGATGGCGAAAATTACTTTAGCGCGTTACATGCCGCTATTACGCAGGCACAGCACACAATTTATATTTTAGCGTGGGATATCGACAGCCGGATCCGTCTGCTGAGAGGTGAGGTTTCGACGAATTTTCCGCTTGAGCTTGGTGAATTGCTAAATACCATGCTGCAACAGCGGCCATCATTAGAGGTGTATATCCTCAATTGGGACTGGGCCATGTTGTACACCCTCGAACGCGAATGGCTGCCACTGTTTCGTCCCGGCTGGAAAAAACATCCACGATTACACTACCAGCTTGACGGGCAATGTCCTTTTGGTGGTTCCCAGCATCAAAAAATTGTAGTGATTGATGACAAACTCGCTTTTTGTGGTGGCATTGATCCGGGAAAATACCGTTGGGACAGCTCGGCGCATCGGGCTGATGATCCTCGGCGAATCGATCCGGACAATGAGGCTTATCCCCCTTTCCATGATATGCAGCTGATGGTGGATGGTGAGGTGGCGCGATCATTGGCTGAATTAGCGCGTGGTCGCTGGTTGG
>CANRLD010000225.1 GCA_947631375.1 uncultured Methylophaga sp.
CGGTATACCTTCACCTTGTTCAAAATCCACAATAAAACCTTCGCGGTTTATGGTAAATAACAGATCGGGAATGGCCTTGATAATCGCTTGATTACGCTGATAACTGTGTTGCAGAGCTTTACGGCTTTCAATCAATTGCTGGGTGACTTCCATTCGCCGACGAACCAACCAGCCCGAGGTCAGTATCAACACGATCAGGGCAACTGCCGTCATGATACTGTTACGCAGGTGTGCAACGCGATAATTATTGATTAACCTGTCGACTAACGATCTGTTTTCCGCAACAAAAACATGCAGTTGCCATTTTTCCAGTGTCTGATAGGCAAACTGATAGTCGTTCCCGCTGGTATGGTGGTAAATACCTTCACCAATCGCCGGAAGCTCATCATCTTCGGCGTGGTTGGCAACGTAATCCAGTATTTGTCCTGGCTGATAATTACGAAATGGCACCTGGAAGATGACTTCACCCTCCTGATGGAAAATCGCGGAAACCAGCTGGTCATTAATGCTGATGCCACTGAGGACATCGGAAAAGGTACGGATATTGATAACGGCTGCGATAACGCCTTGAAAATGACCGGCTTCATCATATAAACCACGACTAATGACCATCACCGGATCGGTGTGTCCACGTGAAGGTAATGTTGGTTTTGAGGTGAAAACCGTTTCTGTTCTACTGGCCTGATGTACTTTGAAATAGTCGCGGTCGGATAAATCCAGCTGACGGTTCTGATGCTTTGGAAACAGCAACAGACCATCAGCGTTAATATGTAACAGAGCCTGCATTTCCGGATTACTCTCTGTGTAATGCACCAGAAGGTAGGTATATGGCTCTGGATTGGTAATAAAATCAGGGTGTGAGCTGATAAGTTTCAATGTCTGGTCAATCGTTTCAAACTTGGATTGCAACAGCTGGGTTTGCATTAGCGCCAGTAACCGGCTGCGCTGAGAAATCTGTTCGTTGGTCTGGGCGGTATAGGCGGTAACCTGACGTTGAAAATTAAGATAAATCACGCCGGAAAGAATAGCGATGATTAAGCAGACCACCAGCCATAAACAAGAACCCGCCGGGCAGGTTGGAAGGGTTAACTTTTTGTCTGGCATGGGGCAGGTTTCCGCAACGGGAAGTTAAGCGCTGCCTGATACTGAACGAAGTCAGCAAAAAATACCGCGTTTAACCACGTCGATTGACAGTAGAGATTAGGCAGCATCGCGATCTCAGCACAACAAGAATTATGAATGTCCGGCACAACTTTATAATAAGCGCTGCGGCAAGTCGATAGCTCTTCTGACTTGACATAGTTAGCTGGCTAATTATAAGCTGACTGACATGCTGCAAGTAAAAGATATTCCAAACGCAGAAATTTTACAGAAGTTTGCCGATCATTATCCGCAGGCAGATATTGAAAGTGTAATGGCATTTTTGACGCTGCTACGGGTCGGCTCTGACTTATCACAGGCACTTAACCTGTATCTGGCGCAGTTTGAGTTGTTACAAGGCCGCTGGTGGGTGTTGCTATTGCTGATGCGGGAGGACGATTTAACCTCTACACCATCTGTATTGGCCGAGAAAGCCGGAGTATCCAGAGCGACGATGACGGGGCTGCTTGATGGTTTGCTACGCGAGAAACTAATCAAGCGTTTTCATGGCAAACAGGATCGTCGTCAAATTCAAATTAGCTTAACCGCACTTGGGCAAGCAAAGTTGAATCAGGTGATGCCCGGTTATTATCTGCGTGTATCGAAGTTGATGCAGATCTTGACCGAAGCGGAATCACAGCAGTTAATGGCGTTGCTGGAAAAAATTCATCAGCAGCGGCATGTTTTTGAAAACCAATCTGACAATGCATAACATCAAAATTTAGGAGTTATAAAGATGAAATTATTAAAACGGGTTTTACCACTTGGTTTGGTTATGCTGGCGGTAAGTGCCTGCAGTAACCCTTCAGCCGATTTTGATGCACAAGAAGTGGTGAGTGCTGCCAATGAACAATGGAATAATGCATTTAATAACAGTGACCTGGATGCATTAGTTGATCTTTATTCCCAACAAGCAACTTTATCAGCAGGAGACGGTAACGTTCTGAATGGCCAGCAAGAAATTGCTGCTTTATTCCAAGGCTTCTTCGATAACGGCCTGCATAACCATCAAATTGAAACACTGGCGACTTACTCTGCACCGGGCCAGGTCAGCCAGCTGGCAAACTGGTCAGCGGATGTTGCGGGTGAAAACGGTGAGATGATGACTTTCCAAGGTGTTTTGATGACAGTATTGCAACAAAATGCGCAAGGTGAGTGGGAAGTGGTATCGCATATCTGGAATATGGCGCAGTAACAGCAAGCGTGAGTTTATAAAAAAGCCGGTCAAGCGACCGGCTTTTTTATTTATGACCGTTTTGAGCGGCGGGAAATGGCTGTTTCATGCGCTAATGTTTTGGGTAATTAAGTTTAGAAAACAGACTTATCTTATTGAAAAATAAATTTATTTAATTGTTCTGTCAGCGCTGGATAACTTTGTTTGTATAGCAAGGCGCTGTTTTTGCGAGTTTAGCCGTGAGAGTCATGCGTATCGCAAAATAGCCATAAAATCTCTATGATTGATAGTTTTTCTTCAGG
>CANRLD010000226.1 GCA_947631375.1 uncultured Methylophaga sp.
AATTATTTCATTATCAAAATACCAGCTGGCCTGGGGAGAGATATTACAGTTCTGGCACGTCGCACCCGTGCTGATGTATGGTTCAGCAAATTTCTGGGGGGCAGGGATTGTTGCAAGGCCGGGCTGAGCATAACTTATGCTCAGCCAGATAAGCAGTAGGCGGGATAAAAAGGACATAGGTGCAGCATACCTTCCGAAAACGGGTTCAGGCCGATGTGGTTTTACCGGCATTAGCGATGACCGAGTGATTTTACCCAGATAATCTGGCGCTATCCAACGCTGTGACATCCAGAGGGTGAATACTGGGCATCCAGCGGCGATACCCGCATAATGTCTCAGCGACTGTTTTGTCGCCAGCATGAGTCAATGAATGTTATATGAATAGGTCATCTTTCTATCAGCAAGGCGCCTCCAGGCTATTTACGGTTATTTTCTGGCTATTATTGATGGGATCGATGACGCTGTTTTTTAATGGTTTTCTCGAACAGCGGCAACATCCGAATCGACATTTGATCGAGATGGAAGCCGGGCCAGGCGCGGATGTGGTGTTATCAAGAAATCAACTGGGTCACTATGTAGCGCCGGGATTAATTAACGGTCATCCGGTTACTTTTTTGCTGGATACCGGGGCGACCTATATCAGCGTACCTGCCGGCGTTGCCCAGGCGGCTGGACTACAGCAGGGACGACAGGCAATGGTGAACACAGCAAATGGGGTGGTGCCAGTTTATTCGACGCAATTAAACACGGTTCAATTAGGCGCGATTAAACTTCAGCAGATACCGGCACATATTAATCCCCATATGTCGGAGGATATCGTCTTGCTGGGGATGAGCTTTATGAAGCACCTGGAGATGACACAACGTGACGGCAAACTGACATTACGTCTGCCGGAGATTTAATGCTGGCCACTTTTCTCGACCGCCCACTTTTCATAGTGTGATCCCGGCTCTCCGGGCTGAAAACAACAGAGTACCCAGGCATTACCGATCAGTTCGGTGATCACTGACTTGGCACCTTCACTGCTTTGCCACCATCGTGCCAAATCGAAAGATTGGGGAGATGCAGCATAAATACCGATATCCAGATTGTTAAATGCCCGCCGATACAAACTGCGCGTGCGCCGTGCGTGTACATGGCTGGTGTGTACATTCAAGCTGGTTATCGGCGGAGTGGTAGAAGCTAACCATTCGCGAACCATCACAGCACTCAGATAAGTACGTTCCTGAGCGGATTCAGCGGAAGGAATCACAATTAATTGTTCTGTCGGCAAGCCGTGTTGCAGCATAAATTCGCCGGCCTGTTCTGCATAAGTTTCCTGTGCTGGACTCAAATAGCGAAAATTAGGCCCGCCAGTGGTAATCATGTACTGATAACCTTCAGCCTGGAAAATGGCTAATGCCGATAACAAACTGACTTCATCCTGCCACCCCTCAACCACCAGATAGGTTCTATTAGTTGTCGGCGCTGTCGGCGCTAGCAGCACAGCCAGTTGTTTGAATAAATACAGACCACCCAGACTGAGCAGCAGCAACACAAGCAATGTTGTCCAGAGCGTGGGGCACCAGATGGTTCGTTTTCGAAACAGGATAATTTTTGGCAAAGTTACTTTTCCGCAAGGGCGAGCCACCCAATTACATGGTCTTGCTGTTATCAGCTTTCACCTTGATACCGTTGGTGCAAAATAGCGACGCGTTCAACATATACTTTGGTTTCGGCAAATGGCGGGATACCTTGGTAACGCTTTACCGCCCCAGGTCCGGCATTGTAAGCCGCGGTTGCCAGAGAAATATCGCCGTTAAAGGTTTGCAGCAAGTCAGCCAGATATTTCACGCCGCCTTCAATGTTCTGTTGCACATCAAAGGCGTTACTGACGCCCAGCTCCTTGGCGGTAGCCGGCATTAGCTGCATTAATCCCTGTGCCCCTTTTTTAGATAAGGCGGTGGCATTAAAAGCCGATTCAGCATGAATCACTGCCCGCACCAGTGCTGCATCAACCTGATATTTGTCAGCCATACTGTTGACGGTTTCCACATAATCGGCCGTATTCAGGCGGATGTTATGCCAGTTGATTCGCGAGGCGGGATTGCAGGCATAACAATCGTATGCCAGCACTTCAAACTCACCACTGAGAGGCCGTTGGTCGGAAAAGCTGAAGCCTTCGCCATCATTGGAGAGTGATTTATACACAATGGTTTTATTGCCGGTCACCGGTGTCGGTTTACGCACGTCAATATCGGCATTGGAAAACTCCACCACACCGTCATTGTTGCGCACCTGCTTGATACCGCCAGCGATAGCAGAGCCCGTCAGTAACAGAGTGAACAAGATGATGAAAGCAGTCGTGCTGGTCATGTTAAAAATAGCGTCCAGCGACACCGAGCACTGCGACAATGAGGCCAATAATCAAGTTGAGCTGAACATATTTACGGACTTTGCCTAATTCATTGGCTGCTGCAATCCAGTCATGTTCTGCGACCGCCCATTTGAGCTTTTTAAACGGATTAAAATAAACGTGCAAAAACAGCAGCATCATAAAAATACCAAGCAATAACATCAGGTGGATATGGATACCTACCGCGCCCATG
>CANRLD010000227.1 GCA_947631375.1 uncultured Methylophaga sp.
GGGGAAACGATACAGCCAGTCCATAAAACGTCTGTTCTCCTGTTATTCTCACCAATAGCTACGGCAATGCTCTAAAAGCGCTCATAGTGGACTGGTGGGAATATCTGCACTTGCGGTCAACGCGTCGACGCTGACAGGCGAAAGATAGAATCATGATGGAACCGTGCGGCGCCTTCAGCGCCACACGGTTTGCTTTCAAGGCGCTGATCAGAGGGCGGCTTTTACTTTTGTAGCAACATCCTCTGGTACCCATTTGGTCCACATATCCTCATAATTCTTGAGGAAATATACGGTTGCTTCATCACCGGTGGCCTGATTATCAGTCATCCAGGCGAGAAGAACGTTCAATGTGTCATTCGACCATGAGCGATTTTTCAGATAATCGAGGGTTGGACCGGCGTTTTCCTGGAACTTTTTGGTCACCAATGTGTCTACGCGATCTTTCGGCCAGCCGTTTTTCTTCGGATCTGGGCAATCAAGCACGGTGTTGCAACGCTTCCACTCGGCTTCATCGACATCATAGCCGGTATTGAGCATGACCATATCATATTTGCCGAGCAGAGCTGTTGGTGCCCAATAGAAGGCAACAATCGGTTCCTGACGCTCATAGGCTTTGGAAATCGCACCATCAAGACCGGCAGCAGAACCAGTATCAATCAGATTGAAGCCTGCCCCTTCAAAATCAAAAGCTTTAAAGAACTGGCTGGTTACAACTGTGCCGCCCCAGCCCGGTGCGCCATTATAGATGGCACCTTTGGACGGATTTTCAGGGTCGGGAAATAATTCAGGATGTTTTTTCAGATCCTCGAAAGTTTTAATATCTGGATGCTTGTCCGCCATATATTTCGGAATCCACCAGCCCTGTACACCGCCATCAGGCAGAGACTGCGAAACCGCAACAATTTTACCCTCATCAAAACCGGTTTTGACGATATCCGGCAGCAGATCGACCCAGCCTTCCGGTGCAATATCCGGCTGACCTTTTTCCACCATTGAGGTGATGGTCGGAACCGTATCGCCCGCAATGATCTCAGCATTACAGCCGTAACCATTATTGAGAATGAATTTATCAAGGCTGGAAAGCAGTTCTGCGGACTGCCAGTTCATATTAGAGATGGTAATGTCACCGCATTCTGCGGCTTGTGCCGTTGTTGCTAACAAGCCTGATCCGGCGAGAAGGCCTGCTGCGAGAATGGTGGAAGTAAATAATGTCTTCATAAATATTCTCCTGTTCCCCGATACCTTTATGATCAATCACCGGTGGCATCGAAGCCGGTGATCGTTATTGGTTATAATAGCATGCAATATTTTCATGCGTTAACTAAGCGGCTTGTCAGCGACGATCTGTGCTTAATTCACGACATTGGCTTGGAAACTGTGCAATATGCACGATAGAACGCACATATTTTTTATATAATCATGCATGTTGGCACGATCTTAAAGATAATAAATTTTATATTTCAAAGCCGATAAATATAGTGCGATTATACCAGATAAAACAGTAACATAGTGCAAGTGCAGTGGACAGGTGTGATTTTAAATATGGCAGAGGCTTTATGATAATCAGTACGGCAAAAACCGCGCTGATGCTGAAAGCTGCGCGGTAATTGCCAAAATACGCTTGGCGCATCTGTCACACTCAACACGACAGATTTGATACGACTCCGGTACGCAATACCTGATCCGGAGTGAGAGGTATGAGTGCCTCTTGTCCACAGTTTTAAACGGACATTGTTACCGTTCAGTTAGCAAGAGTTTAATGGGTGGTAAACATTGTCGATTTTTGAATGTTTTTCGCACTGAATAAAGAAAATTTTTTTCAGCTGGTGTAACTGTGCGGTGGAACTGTAAATTTTAACCGGCAGCAATATTTTCATGCAGGCATGATGAATTATTCTTGCCCGTAGAATTAAAAGACTAAAAGCTAAAAGGAATGAACATGGCTGAAAGCTGGCAATTCTGGGCACTGTTATCGGCAGCCTTCGCGGCCTTGACTGCGATTTTCGCCAAGCTCGGCATTGCGGGGATTAATTCGGATTTTGCGACCTTTATCCGCACGCTGGTTATTATTGCAGCCTTGTGTCTGTTTTTAACGATCAGCGGCCAATGGCAGAAAACGTCTGAGATTTCTGCCAAGAGCTGGTTTTTCCTGATCTTGTCAGGACTGGCCACCGGTGCCTCATGGATTGCTTATTTCCGGGCTTTGAAATTGGGCGATGCATCGCGGGTCGCGCCGGTTGATAAGCTTTCCATTATTATGGTGGCCATTTTTGGTGTTATTTTTCTTGGCGAAAAACTATCGGCCATCAATTGGCTTGGGGTGGTGATGATCGGTGCCGGCGTGATTTTAATCACGCTGAAAATATAGGATGAGTGATACTAATCACGCTGAAAATTTAACGCTGTCTGATTTCATCAATTTCTAGCTTTAAAAACCCAGCCACAGGCGTAAGGGATTATTCGGCTCCATCAGCAATTTAACCGTCAAGGTTACGCAGGTGATGATCAGCAATGGCTTGATCAGCTTGGAGCCGACACGCATTGCCACCAAAGCACCAGCCATGGCCCCAAACATTTGG
>CANRLD010000228.1 GCA_947631375.1 uncultured Methylophaga sp.
CAATTATGCTGGGCGGGATAAATACTCAAGCGGGTATTCCGGTGTGGATCATGGCTGTCGGGGCGTTTGGTATTGCTATCGGCCTGGGATTATACGGCCCGAGACTTATTCGCACGGTAGGCGGTGAAATTACCGAGCTGGATCAAATGCGTGCTTTTTCAATCGCCATGGCTGCTGCACTAACCGTTATTATTGCCAGCCAGTTGGGGCTGCCGGTCAGTACCACCCATATTGCGATTGGTGGCGTCTTCGGGGTGGGCTTTTTACGCGAGTGGCTGGATGAAGCCAATAAGGTTGAACGTCAGATAGAACGTGATAAAGCCGAAATAGAAGACGATAAAAAACTGCTGAACGCATTGCGTAACGAGCTGAAAAACACCTCGAAAAAAGCAGCTAAAACAGTCGATGATTACCACCGTATTACTGAACTCTATCGTCTTATTGATGAAGAGAAAGTCATGCTGAAAAAAGCCAAAAAAGAGCTGAAGAAAGAAAAGAAAAACCTGTTCGTCAAGCGTGATATGGTGAAAAAAATCGTCACTGCCTGGGTAGTAACTGTCCCTGCCGCGGCAGTTTTATCTGCTTGTCTGTTCTTTATGATTAAAGGCATCATGTTGTAAGTAAAAAACAATGTCGTTTAGGCCGTTGTGTCTGGCGTGCAGAGCGTTGCTGTTAACAGCCGCCGTTCGCCGTTTTACAATGCTTGTTACGATATTGTTACATTGCCGGCCCAGTCAGGGTGTGGTATTCAGCGTTGTTATCAAACTGTCATATTTGCCGGGTAAACTCTACGATTGCGTAATATTGAATCAGGGAATTCTTGCATATGAGCATATCGGTTTTACTAGTAGAAGATGATGCGGCAATTCGTGACATGATTAACTTCAGTCTGCGTCAGGCCGGCTTTACTTGTGAGGTCGTCAAAGATGGCGAAGCAGGACTGGACTGGTTAAAACATCAGCAGCCGGAGATGATTTTGCTGGACTGGATGTTGCCGGGGATTGATGGCATCGAGTTTATCCGTCGCTTGCGTGCCAATGAATTTCTAGCCTCGATTCCGGTGATTATGCTGACGGCAAAAGGTGAAAGTGAAGATATGGTCAAAGGGCTGAGTGTGGGCGCCGACGACTATATTAATAAACCTTTTTCTCCTCCCGAACTGATTGCCCGCATTCGTGCCGTTCTTCGGCGTTGTCGACCGCTGGAGGGTGATGATACCCAGAAGTTGCAGATGGGAGACTTGGTGATGGATACCAAGAGTCATCGTGTATCGGTTAGCGGTGAACGCATAGAGCTGGGACCGACAGAGTTCCGCTTGCTGCATTTCTTTATGAAAAATCCCGAACGCGCCTACAACCGCTCGCAATTACTGGATTTTGTCTGGGGTGATACCGTTTATATCGAAGAGCGTACGGTCGATGTACACATTCGCCGTTTACGCAAAGCGCTGGAACCAAGTGCTCATGACAAACTGGTGCAAACTGTCCGTGGCGTAGGCTATCGCTTTTCTGCCGAGTAACGGAGCAGCGTAATGCAGTGGGATTATTGGCGATTATTAGTCGTACTCAGTTTGGCTGGCTTTGCCGGGCTGTTGGTCGGGCAGATGGTGACGTTTTTATTCATTGCCGCACTGATCTATATTCTGTGGTTACAAAGCAAATGGTTTCAGCTGCAGGCCTGGCTGGAAAAACCCAAAAAGAACCGTCCCCCCGAAGCTGAAGGAGTGATTGATGATGTCTGTCGCTATGTTGAGCGGATACGTGCACAAAACAATAGTCGCAAGAAAAAACTCACTGGTTATTTAAAGCGTTTTCAATCGGCAACCGCAGCCTTGCCTGATGCTGTCGTGGTAATGGGTGAGTTTGGCCAGGTCAGCTGGGCCAATATTTCGGCAGTACCTCTTCTGGGGATCAGTTGGCCACGGGATAATGGTGTGCGGGTCAATAATCTGGTGCGTGATCCTGCTTTCCAACAATTGCTGGATATTAATGCGGATGCCTCTACCGTTGTGGTGGCGCCATCGCCGGTTGATGAGCGTATTCAGCTGGAGTTTAAAGTGGTGCGTTATGCCAGTAAGGATCGCTTGTTGATCGCCCGCGATATTACGCAAACGCAAAAGTTGCAGCGTATGCGGCGGGACTTTGTTGCCAATGTCTCACACGAATTACGTACTCCGCTAACCGTGCTGCGCGGCTATCTGGAAACATTGACAACCGAGAGTGAACCAGCGTTGTGGCAACAAGCCTTACCCATTATGCAGCAGCAAAGTCAGCGAATGCACTTGATGATTAAAGATTTGCTGGCGTTATCGCAGTTGGAAACCGGTGATAAGCCAGTATTGCATCGTCCCATTGATATTGCGCAGTTGCTGGCAGTGATCGTGGAAGATGCCAAACGTCTTGAGCATTTTAACGGGCATCAAATTTCGTTAACGATCCTCAGTGATAAATGGTTGTCAGCCGACGTGGATGAATTGCGGAGTGCTATCTCCAATTTGGTGTTTAATGCGATTAAATACACCGAAGCGGGGTGCCTGGTCGAGGT